>NZ_JAXAVV010000049.1:0-21015 GCF_033949925.1 Lentzea kristufekii | reverse complement strand
ACGTACAGAAACCCTCGAGGGTTGAGCGCCACAAGCGCTCCCCTCGGGGGTTTTCTGCGTTCGCCGACCCCGGCACGACCATCAGCGCTAGCCCCCTCGGCAGGCACCCACGGAACCGCAGGCGAGCTCCCTGCCGACCATCCGAGCAAACGTGCCGACGAACTGCCCGACCAGCTGCTCAATGGCCATCCAACGGCAGCCCTCACTCAATCGGGTGATCGATGGCCTGATTCGGCTCCTGCTCCCTCTTGTAGTCAAAAATCCGAGGGGGTGTCACAAAACCATGGTCATCTTCGCCGCGCAATGAGGAAGACGCGTGGGGCGCCGAGGCTCCTGGCTGCCCAGTACCTCTCGTGGCTGCCCGGTACCTTCTGCACCATGCACAACGAGCAACGCACCGCCCGCCGATCAGCCGGCGTGGGCAGGACCGCAGACCTCGCCACGAACCCGTTCCGGGTCGACCGCGACCGCGTGGCGAGCTCCCCGTTCTTCGCGAGGCTCGGCGGAGTCACCCAGGTCGTCAGCTCCACCGGCTCGGGACTGCTCGTGCACAACCGCCTCACCCACAGCCTCAAGGTCGCCCAGGCCGCGCGCGCCATTGCCGAACGCCTGACGACCCGCCCCGAGCTGACCGCGGTGCTCGAGAAGCTGGGAGGGTGCGACCCCGACGTCGTCGAGGCCGCCGCCCTCGCGCACGACCTGGGGCACCCGCCCTTCGGGCACCTCGGGGAGCAGGTGCTCGACCGGCTGGCCCGGCACAGGTTCGGGTTGCCGGACGGGTTCGAGGGCAACGCGCAGTCGTTCCGGATCGTCACGACCACGGACGTGCGGGGCCCCAAGGCGCTCGGCCTCGACCTGACCGTGGCGGTGCGGGCGGCGATGCTGAAGTACCCGTGGACGCGTCACCAGCCGCTCGGCCTGCCGGTCACGCCGCGTGGTGCGGCCGAACCGGACGACATGCCGGGCACCGGTAGTTCGAAGTTCTCCGCGTACGTGACGGAGATCGACGACCTGCGGCAGGCGCGCGAGCCCTTCGAGGGGCGTGTCGAGTCGTGGCAGCAGACCGTCGAGGCGAGCGTCATGGACACCGCGGACGACATCGCGTACGCGATCCACGACCTGGAGGACTTCCATCGGGTCGGGGTGTTGCAGCACGCGACGGTCGCCGCCGAGCTCGGCACGTGGCAGGCGCAGGCGCTCGACCTCGCCGGGCTGAGCGACGCTGAGCTGAATGCCGAGATCCGGATGCCGGGGCGGTCGCTGGAGACGCTCCGGAGGCGCATGCACCTCAAGGACTCCTGGGTGATGAGCGACGAGGCGTTCGCGATGGCGGTGCGGAAGGTCAGCAAGGAGCTCGTCGACGGGCTGCTGTCGGTGCCGTTCGACGGGTCGGTGGAGGCGGAGCAGGCGGTCGCCGGGTTCAGTGCGCGGTGGACGCGTCGGCTCGTGGACGCGGTCGGGGTGATCGAGGAGCCCACGCCGCGGTCCGGGCACGTGGTGCTGGCGGTTCCACAGTGGCACGAGGTGCAGGTGTTGAAGTTCGTGCACCGCCGGTTCGTGTTGCTGCGGCCGGATCTGGCTTTGCACCAACGTGGACAGGCCCGACTGCTCGGGTCGCTCGTGGACGCGCTGGAGCAGTGGGTGACCGATCGGGCCGAGGCGGATCGGTTGCCGCGCAGGCTGCACGACCTGGTGGAGCTGGCCGAAACGGAGTACGCGGCGCTCGCCCGGACGGAGCCGTCCACATTGGTCGGTGCCGCCGGTGAGTTGCCCGTTGGTCCTGATGCCGTAAGGGGATTGGCACGTGGGCGTGCGGTCGTCGACTTCGTCGCGTCGCTCACGGACAACCAGGCGGCCGCACTGCTGGAAGCCCTTTCCGGGCGAACCGGTCAGTTGTGGACTGACGCGTTTGTTCTGTGAAGTGTGATTGCGTCTGCTAAGTGGGAAGTAGCCCAATCGGATGCTGACTGTGATCAGGCAAGCACCATACGTTGGCGCCTCGACCGGGAATCGCCGGTCGCAAGCCGCGTGCTCGGGGGCACGCCAACGTTCGGGGGAGAAACTCCTGTGCGCCGATCTCGAAGAGGCACGACCTTAGTCACCGCAGGTACCGCAGTTCTTCTGGCCGCTCTCACCGCAGTCACGCCGGCGTCCGCCGATCCGGGCAAGGCGTCCAAGTCCATCAGCGACCGCACGGCAGCGCAGATCTCCGCGCTGCAGAGCATCAAGAAGTCGCTCACCCCAGCTGAGTCCAAAGTGGACAGCGCACTCGTCGTGGAGGCGCGCAAGCGCGTCTCAACTGGTACCACGAGCGCCCTGCCGCAGGTGCAGACCGGCGTTGCCGTGACGCCGAAGGCCGCCACGCTCGTGGACATCCGTGCCAAGCAGTACTCGGAGGACCTGGTCAACGCTGTCCGCGCGGCGGGTGGACAGATCCGGGCGGTGTCGCCCGAGCACCGCACCGTGCGCGCGGAGGTCCCGGTCGCGAAGATCGCCGAGATCGCCGGGCGCTCCGACGTCGCCCGTGTCGAGCCGGGCAGCGACGCGATGACGCAGGACGTCAAGAACAAGCGGGACGACAAGGCCCGCAGGCAGGCTCCGTCCAAAGAGGACAAGTCCAGGGAGATCGAGCGCCGGCTCTCGGAGAAGCAGCTCTCCGTGCAGGCCGCCAAGGTCGCGGAGAGCGACAAGGCGCACAACGCCGAGGCCGCACGTGGTTCCTTCCGCGTGACCGGTGTCGGCGTGAAGCTGTGCGCGCTGTCGGACGGTGTGGGCTCGCTGGCCGTGTCGCAGGCCTCCGGCGAACTGCCGGCCGTCGACATCGTGCCGGGCCAGGCGGGTTCCGGTGACGAGGGCACCGCGATGCTCGAGATCCTCCACGACCTCGCGCCCAACGCCGAACTCGGCTTCGCCACGGCGTTCAACGGCGACGCGAGCTTCGCGGACAACATCAAGAAGCTGCGCTTCGACCTCGGCTGCGACGTCATCGTCGACGACGTCATCTACTTCAACGAGTCGCCGTTCCAGGACGGCATCATCGCGCGCGCCGTGGACGCGGTCGTCGCCGACGGCGCGATGTTCTTCTCCAGCGCGGGCAACCAGGGCAACGTCGTGGACGGCACCTCCGGCCACTACGAGGGCGAGTTCGTCGACTCGGGAGTGGGCGTCGGCAAGTTCGCCGGTTCCGCGCACGACTTCAACCCGGACACCAACGCCAAGCAGCTGTTCAACCCGCTGTCGAACTTCTCCGGCGACACCCCGGTGGTGCTGCACTGGGCCGACCCGCTCGGCCAGTCGGCCAACGACTACGACCTGTACCTGGTCAACGCCCAAGGCAACGTTGTCACGTTCAGCCAGAACAACCAGGACGGGGCGCAGGACCCGTACGAGCGCATCAACACCCCGTCGAGCTCGACCGGGACGCGCCTCGCGGTCGTGAAGTACCGCGGTGACGACAAGTACTTCGCGCTGTCGCTGTTCGGTGGCCGGTTCGCCGACACCAACGACGGCCTCAAGAAGTACGTCACGCCGGGCACCACTCGCGGCCACTCGGCGGCCAAGGGCGCGATCTCGGTCGCGGCCGCACCCGCCGCGGCGGCACTGCCGTTCGACCTCGAACCGGGCGACCCCGCCAACCCGAAGGGCCCGTACCCCAACGCCTTCGACGGCACGCAGAAGCCGGAGCGCTTCACCTCCGACGGGCCGCGCAAGACGTTCTTCGCACCGGACGGCTCGCCGCTCGCCGAGACCCGGCAGAAGCCGGACATCACCGCGGCCGACGGCGTCACCACGTCGGTGCCGGGCTTCGCGCCGTTCTTCGGCACGTCCGCCTCTGCTCCGAACGCCGCCGCGATCGCCGGTCTGATCCTGTCCGGCAACCCGACGCTGACGCCCGCCGAGGTCAAGGAAGCCCTTGTGGCGACGGCGATCGACATCGTCGAGTCCGGTGTGGACAACCGCACCGGCGCCGGCATCGTGATGGCCGACCGCGCCCTGCAGTACACGGGTGCGTCGCCGCAGGCACTGGCCCGCGCGCAGAAGCCGACGATCGTCAACGACGCCGACGGAAGCGCTTTCCTCAAGCCGGGCACGACTGCCACGGTGACGGTGCCGGTGGCCAACAACGGTGACGGCTCGGCCGCGTCGACCTCGGTCGTGCTGTCGACGACGTCGGCCGGCGTGACCATCGCGCCGCGCTCCAAGTACTACGGCAACATCGACCCGGGCCAGACCGTCAGCAACACCTACAAGGTGACCGTGCCGGCCACGGCCGCGCTCGGTTCGGCGGTCAAGCTCGACGCACGCGTGACGTACGCGGGCTCGACGTCACCGACGACCAGCTCGTTCATGCTCCGCGTGGGTGAGCCGGCGCGCGACTTCAAGTCGTTCGCGTACACCGGCGCACCGGTCGCCATTCCGGACAACGACCAGACCGGCGTCTCGATCCCGCTGCCCGTGACGGGTGTCGGCGCGGCGTCGAACCTGAAGTTCTCCGTGGACGGCGCGACGTGCTCGGCCACCGAGGGCTCGACGACGGTCGGCATCGACCACACCTTCGTCGGCGACCTGGTGGGCACGCTCACCTCGCCGTCCGGCAAGTCCGTGACGCTGTTCTCGCGGGCGGGCGGCACCGGCAACAACATCTGCCAGGCCGTGTTCGACGACGCGGCCACGACGCCGTTCTCGAGCGTGACGAGCACCGGCGCGCCGTTCACCGGCTCGTGGAAGGCGGGTGCGCCGCTGTCCTCGCTGACGGCGGACCCCGTCGACGGCACGTGGGTGTTCAAGGTCGCCGACGTCGTGGGCTCCGACCGCGGTTCGATCCGCTCGGTGACCCTCAGCGTCGCCGGCTGGGTCTGATGACCTGAGCCCGACCGAATGGAAGGCCCCCGGCTCGCGAGCCGGGGGCCTTCTTCTTGCCCTACCAGAACCCGAACGACGTGAGGGGCGCCTCCCGGATCGGGAAGCGCCCCTCACGCCTGTCAGAGCACTGCTAGCGGTTCGGCCACTCCCACCGGATGCCGAACACACCAGGACCGAACCCGAGCGCCACGGCGTGCACGCCGCCACCCGAGTCCAGGGTGAGGTTGCGACGCCGCGAGGGCGTCTCGTCACCCGCGGGCACGCTGTACTGCTGCACGCGCGAAGGCAGGTTCGTCTCGTCGAACCGGACCTCGATCACGTACTCGCGCACCGGCAGCCGGAACTTGCGCGCGAACGTGTTGTTGCCCTTGGGGGCGTGGCCCTCGGGGAACACCAGCTGGTATTCCATGATGAGGGTCTCGCCGCGGGTGAGCGGCCGTTCGAACATCATCTCCGCGACCATGATGTTGGCCTCGTGGTCACGGGCGATGCGGCCGAGGTGGCAGTTGCGCACGTTCAGGATCTCGGGGAGCACGTCGGACTCCTCGGTCTCGAACACGAGCGCCCAGCGGTCGGGCCCGTCCTGCTCCGCGCGGAGGATCTGCCGCACCCACACGGATTTCTGCCCGCCGTCGGCAGAGATCTCGATGCGGTCGTGCTGGCTGATCCGGCCGAGCTTGAGGTCAGAGGACGTGTCGACCTTCGAGAGCAGGTTCGCGACCCGCTCCCTTCGCGCCCACAGGGCGTCGATCGGCATCATGGTCGTCGGGCGGCAACGGCGACCTCGCGGACGAGGTGGACCGAGCAACGCCGACAGACCCGACTGAGGCACTCCCAGAACCGACTCGAGGTGCCGCAGCGCCTCCAGTGATTCAGGGCGTTCAGGCCTTCGTCGTCCTGACTGCCAGTAGCTGAGCGTCGCGACGCTGATCGTCACTCCGCGCAGTGCCAACCGGTGCTGGATGCGGTCGAGACTGAGTCGGCTAGCCTTGATCGCCGCCCTCAACGCTTCCGGGAACGGTCCCGTCGTCAAGAGTTGCGTAAGGCTGCCGTGGCCCGTTGAGTCAGTGTCGTCAACGGTCAGTGTTGGTCGACCGGCAGCAGTCGTCATGGTGACTCCCCGCTGTCATAAGATCACGCCCCAGTGACCCTACCCGTCCGTGAACATCGCTGGTCGGAGCCGGATGGAGTCAATGGTTAATCCATACGGTTGATGAGTTCACGCTTTCGAGACTCATCTGTCAAGTGAATCGAACCCATCAGTAACATCTCTGTGCCGTTCACGGCCTGTGTCGGACCGGTTCTACTGCGTGCATGATGATCGGCCTCGGTCACGGGGTTGAGAGGGTGGCGGCCAGGTGAGCAGGGTGCGTCCCGTGCCCGGTGGACGGGCCGTCGAGGTCGAGCCGGAACGGGTCCTCGGCTGGATCGGCCGGTTCACTGACCGGCACGGCGCGATCGACGTCCGAGTGGCCGAAACGGAGGTCGTCATCACCGCCGAGGACGGCGCGACGGCCACGTTCACGACGCGCGGCGGCACCTCTCTGCAAGAGGTGGTGGAGAAGCTGGCGGAGCCTCGGAGGATCGGGCTGCTCCTCGTGCGGCTCGGCGGCCACAGCGTCGGGGTGGCGTCCGGCGGCAAGGTCGAGGTGTCGGCAACGGACCGCAAGCAGGTCCACGGCCGCATCCGGGCCGGCGGGTGGTCGCAGCAGCGGTTCGCCCGGCGCCGCGAGGGACAGGCCAGGGTCGCGCTGCAGGCCGCCGCGGACGATGTGGCCAGGGTGCTCGTCCCGCGGCTCGCCGAACTCGACAGCGTCGTGCTGGGCGGCGACTGGCAGGCACTGGACGTGCTGCGCAACGACCGCAGGCTCGCGGGCGTCTTCGGCAAGGCGGAGGACCGCGTGCTGGACGTGCCGGAACCCCGGCGGACGGTCCTGGACGAGGCCGCCGAACGCGCCCGCTGCGTCGAGATCGTGATCCAGGACACACGGGCAACCGGGCGGGAGCCCGGCCGCATGGATACGGGTGAGGGTGCCTGATCCTGGCGCCACTGACCTGCTGGAGCTGCAAGTGCGCAAACGAATGGTGATCGTGGCCGGAGCGGTCGCGCTGGGTGCCATCGGCATCGCGGTGCCCGCCCTCGCGCTGAGTGGCGGCGACGGCGCGCCCCAGCCCACGACGTCGGCTCCGCAGCCGCCCACCTCGACCAACACCGAGGCGCCGTCCACCACGGTGCGGCCGCCGACGTCGTCCAGGCCCGAGGTCACGCCGACCGCCGTGCCGCCGTCGTCGACCGCGCCGCAGTACCCGCCCACGACCGTGCTGCCGCCGTCGTCGTCGAAGCCGGTGCACGCGCCGACGACCGCGCCCCCGTCAGTCCTGCCGACGCCGACAGTCAGCCACAGCCCGACGACCTGGACCCCGCCCGCCACGACGCCGGTCCCGTCGACCACGGCCCGGTAGGGAGTCTCCTCTGAACTGGGAGGCCGAGTTCACCGACTGCTTCGACCGGTACGCCGACTCGATGCGGTTCACCGCGTTCTTGTTGTGCGGGAACTGGCACGAGGCGGAAGACCTCATGCAGTCGGGGTTCTTGAAGCTGTACCTGGCCGGTCCGAAGCTCTCGGACCGGTCGGGGCTGGAGCCGTACCTGCGTCAGATCGTCGTGCGGACGTTCCTCGCGGAACGCCGCAAGGTGCGGTGGCGCAGGGAGAAGCTGACTGACGCACCCCCAGAGGGCCTGTCCTCCGTCGCAGGGACGGAGGACAGGCTCGTGGTGTGGCAGGCGCTCACCGCCGTGCCCGCACGGCAACGCGCTGTCCTCGTGCTGCGCTTTTGGCACGATCTCAGCGTCGAGGACACGGCGGCGGCGCTGAACTGCTCGACGGGCACGGTGAAGTCGCAGAGCAGCAAGGGCCTGGAGACGTTGCGGCGCAAGCTGGGGCCGGAGTTCGACCACTTGAGGCTGGAGGTGTGATGGTTCGCGAGGACGACCTGCGGGCGACTTTCTCCGCTCTGCACCAGGAAGAGGCGCCGCCGCGGGCCACCACGGCAGCCGAGGTGATCCAGCGCGGCCAGGCCGTGCGGTCCCGGCGCCGCACCATCGCGGTGGTCGGCAGCGGGCTTGCGACCGTGGGGGTCGTGGCGGTGGCGCTCGCCGTGCTGCCGGCCGCGGCACCCCCGGAACCGGCGACACCGGGACCGTCCTCGACGACGTCGCAGGTTCCGCCGACCACGTCGCCGCCTTCCGTGGAACCGACGCCGACGACGGTGAGCCCGTCCAGTTCGCACGCGCCGCAGACACCGCCGGTCCGGTCGACGACGCCGCTCGGCTCCACGACGCCGCCGGCGGGCCCGGCGTCGAAGCCGGGAACGCAGCCGACGTCGGTGCCCCCGACCTCGTCGTCCTCCAGCGTTCATTCGGTGCCGCAGACCTCTCGGTGAGCGGCATGATCCGGTCATGAGCGCTCAGATCCGCCTGGTCGAGATCACCGATGCCAACCGTGACGCGGTGGTCGCCGTGCGCGTGCATCCCGCGCAGGAGCGGTTCGTCGCATCCGTCGAGAAGTTCTTCGTGCACGCGCGGGAGAATCCCGAGGCCAAGCCGTGGTTCCGCGCGGTCTACGACGGCGACGTGCCGGTCGGGTTCGTGATGCTGAGCTGGGACAACGTTCCCGGTCCCGGACTGCTCGGGCCGTACTTCCTGTGGCGCCTGCTCGTGGGCTCCGGGCACCAGGGGCGTGGCTACGGCCGCGCGATCCTGAACGAGGTCGTGGCGTTGCTGAAGGCCGCCGGGGCCACCGAGCTGCTCACCAGCTGCGTGCCGGGGGAGGGGTCGCCCGAGCCGTTCTACCGCGGGTTCGGGTTCGTGCCCACCGGGGAGGTCGACGACGACGGCGAGATCATCCTGCGGCTGGACCTCGGCTCGCGACCGTGAAGTGCCGGTCCGTGCCGGGAGTCTCCAGCTCGTCGAGCACCGCCACGGCGAGGTCCTCCGCCGAGATCGCGGACGGACCAGTCAGCAGCTCGTCCGTGCCGCGCCGGTAGGAGCCGGTGCGGTCGCCGGGTTCGAGCAGCGCGGGCGGGCTCAGGTACACCCAGTCGGCCTGGTGGTCTCGGCACTCCTCCAGCTGGCGCATGCTCGCCTCGGCGACGGGACGGATGTGCGCCGGCACGTACCGGGTGTCGTCGAGCACGAGGCCCGTGCCATCTGGTGTGCGCAGCGGTGCGGCACCTCCGACGACGATGACCCGTGTACGTGTTGCAAGTGCCGCGTCGAGCAGCACGGTCGAGGTGACGCCCGCGGTGGCCACCACCGCACCGTCCACTCCGGACAGAACACTGTCCATCAGCTCCCGGTCGGTGGCGTCACCGCGCACGTCGCCGGTGCCGCGGGACACGGCGGTCACGTCGTGCCCGCGCCGCACCGCCTCGGCGACGACCCGCGAGCCGACCATGCCGGACGCGCCGACGACTGCGATCTTCACTGGAGAACTCCTTTGGCGAGAACGGGTGCCGGTCGCTGGCTGGCGACGATCGCGGCGAGGGCGAGTGCGAAACCGGTGAGCTGCACCAGGTCCAGGGTCTGGCCGAGGACGCCGACGCCGAGCAGGGCGGCGACCATCGGGGACAGCAGGCCGAGCATCGAGACGGACGTGACCGGCAGCGTGGTGACCGCGCGGAACCACAGCACGTAGGCGAGCAGGCCGCCGACGCCGCCGAGCCACAGGTAGCCGAGCAGCGCGGTGAGGCCGATCGCGGGTGGCGGGCCCTCGAACAGCAACGTCACCGGCACCAGGAACAGCCCGCCCGCGGTGAGCTGCCAGCCCGCGAACGCCGTCGGGCCCGCCCCGGCCGGCCTGCCCCACTTCTTCGTCAGCGTCACGCCGAGCGCCATCGTCGCGGCGCCGCCCAGCCCGGCGAGCACGCCGACCAGGTCGAACCCGGCCGCCGGGCCGAGGACCACGAGCCCGACGCCCAGCATGCCGATCACGCCCCAGGCGAGCCGCCACGCGGACGGGTTCTCCCGCAGCACCCCGACCGCCAGCAATGCCACCACGAGCGGCTGAGCGGCGCCCAGGGTGGCCGCCACGCCACCGGGCAGGCGTTCGGCCGCGATGAACAGGAACGGGAAGAACAGGCCGATGTTGAGCACGCCCAGCACGGCCGCCTTCGCCCACCACGACCCGCGCGGCAGCGTCCTGGTCAGCGCCAGCGCGATCAGCCCCGCAGGAAGCGCGCGCAGCAGCCCCGCGAAGAGCGGGTGGCCCACCGGCAGCAGTTCGGTCGTGACCACGTAGGTCGAGCCCCAGACCACCGGTGCGAACGCCGCGAGCGCGGTGCGGGAGAGGTCGCTGTTTCTCACGTCGTCCAGTGTTGGCGCGCTCGATCAATGAGTCCAACACATGCTTTTCATCCGATCCATCGTGATTCAAGATGGATCGCGTGGAGCTCCAGCAGATGCGGTACGTGGTGGCGGTCGCCGAGACGGGCAGCTTCACGAAGGCCGCCCGCCAGTGCCTGGTCGTGCAGTCGGCGTTGAGCCACCAGATCGCCCGTCTCGAACGGTCGCTGGGCGCGCGGTTGTTCGAACGCACCAGCCGCAGCGTGCGGCTGACCCCGGCGGGCGCGGCGTTCCTGCCGTCCGCGCGGCAGTGCCTCGACCTCGCCGAACGCGCCGCGGCCGAGGTCGCCGCGGCGGTGGGGGAGGTGCGCGGACGGGTCGTGGTCGGCGTGATCCCGACCGTTGCCGCCGTGGACCTGCCGGCCGCGTTGAAGGTGTTCCGCGAGCGCTATCCGCAGGTGCCGGGTCGCGTTGCGGATGCTGTCGAGCTACGAGCTCGTCGAGCAGGTGCGGCAGGGAGGGCTCGACCTCGCGTTCCTCGGGTTGCCGCTCGGGGTGCGACCCGAAGGCGTGCGGGGCCGGGAGCTGGCGCGCGACGAGCACGTGGCCGTGATGGCGCCGGGGCATCCGCTCGCGCGGCAGGAGTCGACGAACCTGCGGACCCTCGCGGAGGAGCTGTTCGCCGACTTCCCGGCCGGGTCGCCGGGGCGGACGCAGTCGGATCAGGCCTTCTCGATCGCGGGGCTGCACCGCGAGGTCGCGTTCGAGGTGACGACCGCGGAGTTGATGGCCGGGCTGATCCGGGAGGGGCTCGCCGTGGCCGTGCTGCCGTCGCGGTACACGCCCCGGCTGAGCGGGGTGGTGACCGTGCCGATCGTGGACGGGCCTTCGCGGGTGGAGCACCTGGTGTGGAGCGCGGGCGGGCTGACGCCGGCGGCCGCGGCGTTCCTGGACGTGCTCGGAGTGCCCGAAACTGTCGGTGGTGCCTGAGAGAATGAAAGCAGGGGACCCCCTGCGGGGGACCCCTGCGTGAGCGTGGCCCGCGGTGCCGTGACTCAGCCCGCGGTGCCCGTGGAGAGCAGGCCCCCGTCGACCCGGACGGTCTCGCCCGTGATCCACGAAGCGCCGTCCGAACACAGGAAAGCCACGAGGGAGGCGACGTCCTCCGGCGTGCCGAGGCGCTTCATCGGGTACTGCTGCGCGGCTTCCTCCTCCCGGCCGACGTAGAGCGCCTCCGCGAACTTCGTCTTCACCACGGCGGGCGCGACGGCGTTCACGCGCACCTTCGGGCCGAGCTGCCACGCGAGTTCCTCGGTCAGGCGGATCAACGCCGCCTTGGACGCGCCGTACGCGCCGATCACGCCCGTAGACCGGATGCCGCCGATCGACGCGATGTTCACGACCGCGCCGCCGTGCTCGCCCATCCACGCCTTCCACGCGAGCTGGACGAAACCGAGCGCGGCCACCACGTTGACGTCGAAGATCTTCTTGACGGCGTTCAGGTCCGCCTCCATCAGGAAGCCGAACTGCGGGTTGATGCCGGTGTTGTTCACGAGCACGTCGAGGCGGCCGAACTCCTCCATCGTGCGCGCCACGGCCTCTTCACGCGACGCGTCGTCACCGGCGTTGCCCGGGACCGTGAGGACGCGGCCGCCCGTGTCGGCCTCCAGCTGCTTGGCCGCCTCGGCCAGCTGATCGGCCTTGCGGCCCGTGATCGTGACGGACGCGCCGCGGGAGAGGAGCTCGCGTGCGATGCCGTGGCCGATGCCGCGGGACGCGCCGGTGACCAGCGCGGCCTTGCCCGAGAAGTCTTCGCTCATGGCCGCAATCTATGCGTCCCGCCACACGTGGGAAATTCGATGGTCGTGATCCCGTAGGATGGTCGCGTGATCCTCCTGGAGTAGGCCGAACCGGACGTGCCATCCCTTGCCATGCCCGGCGTTCTCGTAGCTACTCGGAGTTTCTTTTGATCACCGCAACTGACATGGAGTTGCGCGCGGGCTCACGCATTCTCGTGAGCGGCGCCAACCTGCGCGTCCAGCCCGGCGACCGCATCGGCCTCGTGGGCCGCAACGGTGCCGGCAAGACCACCTCCCTGCGCGTTCTCGCCGGCGAGGGCCAGCCCTACGCCGGCGCCATCACCCGCAAGGGCGAGCTCGGCTACCTGCCGCAGGACCCCCGCGAGGGCGACCTGTCGGTCATCGCCAAGGACCGGGTGCTGTCCGCGCGCGGCCTCGACCAGCTGCTCCGCGACATGGAGAAGGCCCAGTCGAAGATGGCCGAGCTGGTCGACCCGGCCGAGCTCGACGTCGCCGTCACCAAGTACGGCAAGCTCGAAGAGCGCTTCTCCTCGCTCGGCGGGTACGCCGCCGAGTCCGAGGCCGCCCGCATCTGCTCGAACCTCGGCCTGCCGGACCGGGTCCTGGCGCAGCCGCTGAGCACGCTGTCCGGTGGCCAGCGCCGCCGCGTCGAGCTGGCCCGCATCCTGTTCGCCGCGTCCGAGGCGGGCATCGGTGCCAAGTCCAGCACGATCCTGCTGATCGACGAGCCCACGAACCACCTCGACGCCGACTCGATCACGTGGCTGCGCGGCTTCCTCAAGTCGCACGACGGCGGTCTCGTCGTGATCTCGCACGACGTCGAACTGCTCGACGACGTCGTGAACAAGGTGTGGTTCCTCGACGCGATGCGCGGCGAGGTCGACATCTACAACCTCGGCTGGAAGAAGTACCTCGAAGCCCGTGCGACGGACGAGAAGCGCCGTCGCCGTGAGCGCGCCAACGCCGAGAAGAAGGCCGGCGCGCTGATGACGCAGGCCGCCAAGATGGGTGCGAAGGCCACGAAGGCCGTTGCGGCGCAGAACATGGCGAAGCGCGCCCAGAAGCTGCTCGACGGTCTCGACGACGTGCGCCAGAGCGACAAGGTCGCGAAGATCAGCTTCCCGTCGCCAGCCCCCTGCGGCAAGACCCCTTTGATGGCAGAGGGTCTGAGCAAGTCCTACGGCTCGCTGGAGATCTTCACCGGCGTGGACCTCGCGATCGACAAGGGTTCCCGCGTCGTCGTGCTCGGCTTCAACGGCGCCGGCAAGACGACGCTGCTGCGGTTGCTGGGCGGCAGCGAGAAGGCGGACGCCGGTGGCGTCGTCCCCGGCCACGGCCTGAAGATCGGTTACTTCGCGCAGGAGCACGAGACGCTCGACCACAACGCGTCGGTGTGGGAGAACATCCGCCACATGGCGCCGGACGAGCAGGAGCAGCGGCTGCGGTCGTTGCTCGGCACGTTCCTGTTCAGCGGCGAGCAGCTCGACCAGCCCGCGGGCACGTTGTCCGGTGGCGAGAAGACGCGGCTGGCGCTGGCCGGTCTGGTGTCGTCGGCGGCGAACGTGCTGCTGCTCGACGAGCCGACCAACAACCTCGACCCGGCCTCGCGCGAGCAGGTGCTCGACGCGTTGCGGCGCTACGAGGGTGCTGTCGTCCTGGTGACGCACGACCCCGGCGCGGTCGAGGCACTGGAGCCCGAGAGGGTCATCCTGCTGCCCGACGGCACCGAGGACCACTGGTCCGAGGACTACCTCGACCTCGTCCAGCTGGCGTGATCTCCACCCGTCAAAGGACTACCGAGCGCGTTCTGTGATCAACTCAGTGTGATCGAATCGACCGTTCACCGATCTCTTTGCTTGATCACCTGGCGTTCTGCCGGTTCCTGTTCGATCATTGCGACGACAGGGGCCGTCAAATGGCCCACCTGCTCGTACGGAAGGCGGGACAAGGTGGCTGACCTGAAGAAGGGTGCCCGGATCACCGGCGCCACACGGGACAAGCTGGCCGCTGACCTGAAGAAGAAGTACGAAAAGGGCGCGAGCATCCGGGCTTTGGCCGAGAGCACCGGGCGTTCCTACGGCTTCGTGCACCGGGTTCTGTCGGAATCCGGGGTCACGCTGCGCGGTCGCGGTGGCGCCACCCGGACGAAGAAGAAGTAGCCACAACTCAGACTGCTACTCTCCGGTAACTAGCTACTAGTTCGCCGGAGGTAACGACCATGCCAGTGCCTTCCATCGACGCTGGCCTGCTCGAGCGCGGTGGCGTTCGGCTCGCGATCTCAGGGCCGCGCGCGACCATCACGCTCGATCGTCCCGACGTGCTGAACGCGCAGACGCCGGCCACGTGGCAGGCGTTGCGGCACATCGGCGAACAGCTGGACCCGGACGTCCGCGTCGTGGTCGTCCGGGGCTCCGGCCGTGCCTTCTCGGCAGGGCTGGACCGGCGGATGTTCACCGGTGAGCCCGTCGACGGCGAACCCGGTGGTCTCGGCGCGATCCTGTCGCTTCCCGCTGCGGAGGCCGACGCCCGCATCGCGTCGTACCAGGCCGGGTTCACCTGGCTGCGCGACCCGGCACGCGTGACGATCGCCGCGGTGCAAGGGCATGCCATCGGCGCGGGTTTCCAGTTGGCGCTGGCGTGTGACTTCCGCGTGCTCGCCGAGGACGCGCAGTTCTGCATGGCCGAGACCGGGCTGGGTCTGGTGCCCGACCTCGGCGGCACGCTGCCGCTGGTGCGACTCGTGGGGTACTCGCGCGCGGCCGAGATGTGCGTGACCTCCCGCCGGGTGTCGGCGGAGGAGTCGCTGCGGATCGGCCTCGCGAACTCCGTCGTGCCCGCGGACGGGCTCGACGGCGCCGTCGACGAGCTGGTCGCCGCCGTCCTCAAGCCGATGGCCGGTGCCGTGTCGGAGACGCTGTCGCTGATCCTGGCGGCCGCGGAGACGCCGACGGCCGAAGCGCAGCTCGCGCTGGAGCGCGCCGCTCAGCTGCGCCGGCTGCAGTCGTTCGCGGCCTTGTCCGCTCAAAGCTGAACCTTTCCACCGCTGTAGCCGCTCGCGAAGGAATTGTCGGACCGCTGTGCTGTTCTAGACAGCGTGGACGGATACAGCTCTTGGCGATTCATGATGGGAGCGACCTCGGACGCGCCTTCGAAGGTGCGCCGGGGTACGTTCCGCCGCGTTCTGACCTTCGCCCGGCCGCACCGGGCGAAGCTGCTGGTGTTCCTGTTGCTGACGGTCGTCTCGTCGGTTCTCGCGGTGTCGACGCCACTGCTGGCCGGCCGCGTGGTCGACGCGATCGTGCGCGGCTCCGTGCCGTCCGTGGTCGTGTGGCTCGCCGTGGCGATCGCGCTGATCGCCGTCGTCGACGCCGGCCTGGGCGTGGTCGAGCGCTGGCAGTCGACGCGCATCGGTGAGGGCCTGATCTACGACCTGCGTCGTGCCGTGTTCGGCCACGTGCAGAAGATGCCCGTCGCGTTCTTCACGCGCACCCGCACCGGCGCGCTGGTCTCACGCCTGAACAACGACGTGATCGGCGCTCAGCGCGCCTTCACCTCGACGCTGTCCGGCTTCGTCACGAACATCATCCAGCTGGTCCTGTCGCTGGCCGTCATGTTCACGCTGTCGTGGCAGGTCACGGCGCTGGCCCTGGTGCTGCTCCCGGTGTTCGTGCTGCCCGCCAAGCGGATGGGCCGCCGGATGGCGGACATGCAGCGCGAAGCCTCCGCCCTCAACGCCTCGATGGTCACCCAGTCCACCGAGCGCTTCTCGGCGCCCGGCGCGACGCTGGTGAAGCTCTTCGGTCGTCCGGCCCGCGAGGAGGAGGAGTTCTCCGAGAAGGCCGCGCAGGTCCGCGACATCGGCATCCGGACCGCGATGGCCACCCGCTGGTTCATGACGGGCCTGACGCTGGTCTCGGCGCTGGCGCAGGCACTGGTCTACGGCCTGGGCGGCTACCTCGCCCTGACCGGGCACCTCGCGGCCGGTGCCGTGGTGTCGCTCGCGTTGCTGCTGACCCGCCTGTACGCCCCGCTGACGGCTCTCGCGAACGCGCGTGTCGACCTGATGACGGCGCTGGTGTCGTTCGAGCGCGTCTTCGAGGTGCTGGACCTCGACCCGATGATCAAGGAGAAGCCGGACGCCCGCCCGGTGCCCGACGGCCCGGTGTCGGTCGAATTCTCCGACGTGCGCTTCGCGTACCCGTCGGCGGACAAGGTGTCGCTGGCCTCGCTGGAGTCCGTGGCCACTTTGGACACTCGCGGCGGTGAGGAAGTGCTGCACGGCATCAGCTTCAAGGCGGAGGCCGGTCAGCTGGTCGCCCTGGTCGGCTCGTCCGGTGCGGGCAAGTCCACCCTCGCCTCGCTCGTGCCGCGGCTCTACGACGTCGACTCGGGCGCCGTGCGACTGTCCGGAGTGGACGTTCGGGACCTGACCTTCGAGGCGTTGCGCGCGTCCGTCGGCGTGGTCACCCAGGACGGGCACCTCTTCCACGACACCATCCGGGCCAACCTGGAGTACGCCTCGCCCGGTGCCACCGACGACGACCTGTGGGACTCGCTGCGCCGGGCCCGCCTGCTGGACCTGGTGGCGTCGTTGCCCGACCAGCTCGACACCGTGGTCGGCGAGCGCGGCTACCGGCTGTCCGGCGGCGAACGGCAACGGCTCACCATCGCCCGCCTGCTGCTCGCCAAGCCGCGCGTGGTGATCCTGGACGAGGCCACCGCACACCTGGACTCGGAGTCCGAGGCCGCCGTGCAGGAGGCGCTGACCGAGGCGCTGCACGGCCGCACGTCGCTGGTGATCGCCCACCGCCTCTCGACGATCCGGGCGGCCGACCAGATCCTGGTGCTGGAGCACGGCGACATCGTCGAACGAGGCACGCACACCGAGCTGATGACCGCCGAGGGCCGCTACGCCGACCTCTACAACACGCAGTTCGCCGAGCCCCCGGTGGTCGGTGTGATGCCGACGCCGAAGTTCAGCGAGCGGCTCGGGGTGCCGCAGACGAACTGATCCGGCGGGGCCGCCCGCGAGGCGCGGCCGCTCACCGGCAGAAGCCCGCGGGCACGCCTGGGAGATGGTCGGCGAGGCGGGCGACGGCGCCGAGGCGGTGCGGCTCGCCAAGGCGCCGCGGCCCGACGTCGTGCTGATGGACCTGCGCATGCCGGGCACGGACGGCCTCGCCGCGACCAGGGAACTCGCGGGCACCGCGCGTGCTGGTGCTGACCGCCTACGACAACGACGTGGTGGCGGCGATCGAGGCGGGCGCCACCGGCTACCTGCTCAAGGACGCCCCGCGCGACGAACTCGTGCGCGGTCAGGGCACCGCGCGGGGCGAGGCGGTGCTCGCCCCGGCCGCGGCCGCGTTGCTGATGAGACGGGTGCGCAGTGCCGCCGCGGAGGTGCTCAGCCCGCGCGAGCTGGACGTGCTGCGGTTCGTCGCCGGCGGGGCGACGAACCGCGACGTGGCCAAAGGCCTCTTCATCACCGAGGCCACCGTCAAGTCACACCTGCTCAACATCTACGCCAAGCTGGACGTGAGCGACCGGGCGGCCGCCGTCACCGAGGCGTTCCACCGCGGGCTGCTCGTCCCGCGCGAGCAGCGGTTCAGCCCTTGAGGAACGCCGCCGTCGCGTTCAGCGCGCTCTGCGACGAGCCCGCCTTCTCCACGACCACCGCGAACGCCACGTTGTTCTGGTAGCCGACGAACCAGCCGTGCGCCTCACCGCCGCTCGCCTCCGCCGTGCCGGTCTTCCCGGCCAGGCCGGGGATGCCGGCGAGCTGCTTCGCGGTGCCGGCGGTGACCACCTCGCGCATCATCGCGCGCAGCGGCGGCAGGACGGCGGCGGGCGGGCCCGCCGCCACGTCGTTCGGCTCGGACGGCTTGCCGCGCAGCAGGGTCGGCTTCGGGGTCTTGCCCGAGACGACGGTGGCGGCGACCAGGGCCATGCCGAACGGGCTGGCCACCACGTTGCCCTGGCCGAAGCTGTTCTCCACCCGCTGGTCGCCGGTGGCCGGTGGGACCTTGCCGGTGTTCGTCTCGGCGCCGGGGATGGCCCAGTCGGCGCCCAGGCCGAACCGCTTCGCCATGTCCGGCAGGGCGTTCGGGTCGAGCTTGGAGCCCAGGTCGCCGAACGTCGTGTTGCACGACAGCGCGAACGCCGTGTGGAACGGCAGGCTGGCGTGGCCGAAGTCCGCGTTGCTGATCCTGCGGGTGCCGATGGTGGCGGTGGCCGGGCAGGGGACGGCGGTGCCGCTCTGCACCAGGCCCGCGTTCATGACCGCCGCCGCGGTGACGATCTTCATCGTCGAGCCGGGGGCGTAGCGGCCGACGAACGGGTTGGTGCCGCTCAGCGCCTTGTTCTGCGCCACGGCCAGGATCTCGCTGGTCGAGGCCTCGATCGCGACGATCGCCGCGCCCTGCGGGAGAGCGTCCACGGCTGCCTGGGCCGCGGCCTGGCGGGCCGGGTCGATGGTGACGGTGATCTTCTCGCCGCCCTCCGCCTTCTTGGTGTCCAGCACGGTGAACGCGCCGCCCGCGGTGATGCCCACCTCCCAGCCGTCGGTGCCCTTCACGTCGCCGACGGTGGCGGTGATCGTCTTGTACAGGCCGTCCGGGACCGTGCCCTGGGTCAGCGGCTTGCCGTCGCGGCCCAGCAGGGCGCCTTCCGCCAGCGCCTTGCGGTAGGTGAGCGACGCGCCCTCGGTCAGCTGCGGGTGGATGACCGTGGGTGTCCAGTGGACCTTCCAGGCGCCGCCGGCGCGGGTCATCGGCACCTTGACGTCGTACTTCAGCACGCCGGCGCCCGGCATCGTCCAGGTGACGGACGCGGTGAGCTCGGTCGTGGTGGCGTCAGCCGCCGGTGGTTCGGCCGCCGCCACGGTGGCCTGGTAGGCGGACGTGCTCATGCCCGCCTTGCTGGCTTCCAAGGCCGTGGTCGCCGCGGCCGGTGCGTCGGTGAAGACGGCGGCGCTGGCGGGGCCCGAGAACGCCCTGGTCAGAAATGAGGTGGCCACCTGCGCCGGAGTCTCCACCGGCTTGACCGGTGCGTCGGCGACCACCACCGACCTGCTGCCCGGCCAGAGCAGTGCGCCCGCCACGCCGACCACAGCCGTCGTGGCGAGCGCGCCGCCGATCAGGATCCATCTACGAGTCTTCTGCTCCACTTGTTCGAATCCCCCCAGGTAAGTGCTTTCCCCGGTGGGAGACTAACGGCAGGACTCAAAGTATTTGTGGGGGTTTCCACCTATCCGAGCTGCGGGATGCGGGTCTGGTAGTGGCGGAGCAGGTCGGCGTTGGCCGCGTCGCCGCCCTCCACGTTCGCGCTGCGCCACAGGGGGAGCCGCACGCCGGACTCGGCGGCCTTGTCGATCAGGCGGACCATCAGCAGGTTCCACAGGAACGTGGTGGCCAGCGTGGAGATCGCCGCGGTGACCGGGGCGTCCACCGGGTAGGTCGAGTCGCCGGGCGGGACCAGGTTGTCGAGGACGACGGTCGAGACCTCGGCCAGGGTCGCGCCGGCGCGGCGGGGGGCCTGGGCGCTGGACGCCACCGAGGTGACACCCACCACGGGGCAGCCTCTGTTCGCGGCCTCCTGGGCCAGTTCGACGGGGTAGTAGTTCACGCCCGACGTCGAGAACACGAACAGCACGTCGTGCGGGGCCAGACCCGATTCGCGCAGGACCTCGCCCGCGAGGCCGGAGCGGCGTTCGGCCGACGTGCTGCTGATCGCGCCGTGCATCGGGAGCAGTTCGGGGTGGTAGATCGGGCGGACGCAGGCCAGGCCACCTGCCCGGTAGAAGGTCTCGGCGACCGCCGCCAGCGAGTGTCCCGCGCCTGCGGTGAGGAGGATTCCGTCGGCCTGGACGGCGGCCAGCACGAGCTCGGCCACGTCGTCGAGCGCGGCCGCGTTGTGCTGCTCGACGCGCGTGAGGTGCGTGCGCACGAGATTGCCGTAGTCGGACCCGGTCACGGTGTCGGTCGTCATGCGGGTCAGTAGTACCCGATTGCAGATCACCTCACCAGTAACCCGGGCACCACAAACCTCGATACGCGCGATGAGGGGTGCGGTGGCGCTCTCGGACAGGGGGTGGGTTTGATCCGGCGGTACTTCTACTTCTGGGTCGCGCTGGTCGCGGTGTTCGCGGCAGCGGCGGCCACGAACATCGCGCTGGCGATCACCTACTCCGAGCTGTGGCCGGTGTGGGTGGGACTGGCGCTGCTCGTCGTCGCGGCGGGGTGCGCGAGGGCGGCGGTCCGGGCAAGGCCTTGAGGCCGTTCACGACAAGGGTGCGCGTGGCCTAAGCCGGCAGGTCGACGCCCAACGCGGACGCGGTGTGCAGCACCGAGTTCGCCGTGGCAGCGGGCTGCATTGGCTGAGCGCCTCCACCGTGGCGTCGGGCATCAAGCTCCGCCGGTACGTCGCCTGAGGTCCTCGGGCCGATCGACGTCCGCACCGTCCGCCACGTCGGCGCAGTCGACGTGGCGGACGGTGTTCGACTGGAGGTAGTCCCGCGCGCCCTGGTCGCCCGCCGCCGACGCCATGACGCCCGCGAAGTGGTCCGACCCGATCAGCACCGGGTGCCCGATCTCGCCGTCGTAGGTGGCGCGGGCCAGCACACTCGGTTCGGCGAGAGCCATCAGGCGGTGCAACGCCTCGACGGTGACCCCAGGGGTGTCCACGGGGAGCACGACGACGGCGTCCGCGGTGCCGACGGCGTGCAGGCCGGTGCGCAGCGACGACCCCATGCCGGTGGCCCAGTGGGGGTTGTCGACGACGGTCACGCCCTGGAGGGTGGCCTGTCGCCGCACCTCCGCCGCCTGCGCGCCGAGCACCACGACGACCGGGTCGCAGCCGGCGGCTCTGAGCAGTTCGGCGGCCGAGTCCACGAAGAGCTTGCCGTGCAACGGGACGAGAGCCTTGGGGGAACCGAACCGGCGGCCGGCCCCCGCGGCGAGCAGAAGACCGGCCACGCGCATGGCCTTGAAT
>NZ_JAXAVV010000048.1:0-23697 GCF_033949925.1 Lentzea kristufekii | reverse complement strand
AGCCGCGACGCTCTACTAGTGGTGCGGCCCGGAACGTTGCCGGGGTAATTCGCGGTCAGACGGGTGCATCGTGGTGCGAGGCGGCCTGCTGAGCGTGGATCACCTCGCCAACGTTCCGGGTTGCGCCCTAACCGAGCTTCTGCAGGAACTCGCCCGCGTCGAGCGGGGAGCCGTAGTGGGCGCCGATCGCGAGGTCGGCGCCCGCTTCACGCCACCACTTCTCCTGCTCGGCGGTCTCGACCCCGTCCACGCAGAGGTTCACGCCCAGGTCGTGCACGGCCGGGATCAACGTGGCGGAGCGGGCGTCCTGCCTGTGCACCAGGTCCTTCGGCACCAGCACGGACACCACCGGCAGTGCTGAGAGCCAGGCCAGATCACGCGGCCCGAGCCCGAAGTCGTCGAGGGCGATCCGGACGCCCATGTCCGCGAGCGTGCTCAGGTTGTCGGCCGCGTCGGCCACGCCCAGCACGCCGACCGGCATGCTCAACGTCAGCCTGGCACCCGGCATGCCGGTCTCCTCCAGCACCTTCGACACCCGTGACACCAGGTCCGCGTCGGTCGACTGGTGGTGCGTGAGCCGCACGCCGAACTGCTGGTCGAGCTCGCCGCGCTGGCGCCACCACTGCGCCTGACCGGCGGCGATCCTGATCAGCCACTCGCCCATCGGCAGGATGAGCCCGCTCTCGTCCGCGAGTTCGGCGCAGCGGTCGGACAGGTCCCAGTGCAGCAGCGCCTCGACGCCGGCCAGACCACCGGTCGCCAGGTCGCGGACGGGCCGGTAGACGACGCCGATGTCGCCCTGCTCCCACGCTCCCGGCATCACCACGGCCAGCGCCGCGTCACGGCGTCCGGAGGTGTCCTCGTTGGTGTGGAACAACTCCCACTGCCCGCGGCGGTCGCGCTTGGCCTGCCGCAACGCCAGGTCGGCCGTGCGCAGCAGCTCGATCGGGTCGACGTCGGGCGGCGGCCTGTGCACGACGCCCGCGCTCACCGACACGGCGAGACCGTGATCGTCCACATAGGTCGGTTCGGCCAGGTCGGCGTTGATGGTCGCCATCGTGGTCGCGACGTCCGGTGTGAGCGCCGTGTTCTCCACGACGATGCCGAACTCGTCGCCGTCGAACCGCGCGATCATGGCGTTCTCGTGCGACATCACGGCCCGCAGCCTGCGCGCGACGTGCTGGAGCAGGTGTTCGCCCACCCGCGCGCCGAGGCTGTTGCACACCAGGCCGAACGCGTCGAGGTCGAAGTGGAAGATGGTGACGCCGAACTCGGGGTCGGCCCTGCGCAGCACGGTTTCGAGGTGGGTGGTGAAGAACTGCCTGTTCGGCAGCCCGGTCAGCACGTCGTGCAGCGACTGCCTGCGCAGTTCTCCTTGCAACAAGGCAAGTTCTGTGTCGTCGTCCGCCATCACGAGGACATGACTGGCCTTGCCTTCGTCGTCGCGCAGCAGTGACGCCGTGAGCGTCACCTTGGCGAACTCGCCGTCACCGCGCACGAGCTGCATCGGTTCCCGCTCGAACTCACCGCGCTCGGACAGAACCCGTTCCATCATCTCGCGGAACGCCACGATCGAGTTCGGCGCGATGAGCTCGACGAGACGCGTCCCCGGTTCCGGCGGACGTCCGATGATCACGCTGATCGACTCGTTGCCCCAGGCGAGGCGGCCGTCGAGACCGACGATCAGGACGCCGTTGGTGGACGAGGACGCGATGCCCTCGAACTTCGCCTCGCTGTGCCGCTGATCGCGTTGCGCGTCGTGGGCGGCCTTGAGCAGCGAGCGCTGCATGCTCTCCTGCTGGTCCAGGATCGCGCGTGCCCGTGCCGCGGTGAAGCCGCACGTCAGCGCGCCGATCCCACCGACGACACGGACCGTGTGCTGGTCGCTCGAACGGAACTCCTCCAGCGTCAGCAGGCCTTTGCCGAGCACGTCGACCGTGCGCTTGAGCCCGGGCTCGTTGACGTAGCCGAGAGCGACGAGCCGTTCGCCCACCTCCTCGAACGGAGCAGGGTCGAACGGTTCGCTGTGCAGCGCCGCGCACAATGCGTCGAGCTGAGCGCCCAGTTCGGCGTCCAGCTCGTCTCGGCTCAGCGCGACTACGACAACGCTGCTGAGCAGGTAGCTCCACTTGCGCGACAAGGCTTCTCGCGCACGGACGGCGGCGGTGTCCTCGGGTGGAGCGGCATCGGGTCTTCGGCTCGGTTTCGTCATTCCCGTTGCCCTGTATGGGTTGGAGAGTGTCCGGCATTTTACCTACCGGCAGTCGGCGCCCGTTGCGCCAACCGTGTGATCCTCCGACACTACAGCGTGGTTTCAGTCCTTACGACCGACCCCAGCGTACAAGAACATGTTCATGGACGCCTCGTCGGCGAAGTCACCGGGTCCGTCCGGACGCCACTCCCCGCACCCGACGAGACCGGGCTCCACCAGGGAAAAGCCGTCGAACAACGCGCTGACCTGCGCGTGGTTGCGCATGTGCATCTGGTCGGCGCTCTTGCTGCGGTTCACGACCGCGGCGGCCTGGTCGACGGTGTCGTCGATCTGGTCCTTGGCCACGTGCGTCATCACCATGAAGCTGCCGGCGGGCAGCGCGTCGCGGTAGTGGGCGACGAGCTTGTCCGGACCGTCCTCGTCGGGCACCCAGTGCATCATGAGCAGCATCAACAGCCCGACCGGTTCGTCGAGGCGCAGCAGCCTCTTCACCTCGGGACTCGACAGCACGATCTCCGGGTCGCGCATGTCGGCCTGCACGACGGCGGCGTTCTTGTTGTCAGCCAACATGAGTTCACTGTGCGCGACGGCGACGGGGTCCTTGTCGACGTAGACGACGCGCGCGGCCGGGTCGCGTTCCTGGGCGACCTCGTGCACGTTCGCGACGGTCGGGATGCCGGAACCGATGTCGAGGAACTGGCGAATTCCCTGGTCCATCAGGAAGTTCACCGCCCGACCGAGGAACCGGCGGTTGAGTCTGGCGACGCTGGGCAGGCCTGGCACCAGCTTCTCGATCTGCGATCCGACCTGCCGGTCGGCGGCGAAGTTGTGGGCGCCGCCCAGGATGTAGTCGTAGACGCGGGCCATGCTCGGCACGTTCGTGTCGATGCCGAGCGGAACCCAGTTCTGGGTGTCTGCCACGGGGAGCACCTCTTCGGTTTCGTGGCGGTTCGGGGAAGACGCACGAGCTTAGTCACCCGAGCGCCACTCGCACTGAACCATCAGAGTGACGAGGAACCACCCGTTCAGGCACTGTCGTCTTCCCCCAAACGGCTCCTAGGGTGGTCCATCCCCATTCGGCCCAACTCCTCAGGAGTCCGAATGCCCGTCCCGGTGGCCCCCCACCGCTGGCCGTTGCTCGGGCACACGCCGTCGATGCTCACGCAACGCGCCAAGTTCACCGACGCGCTGCACGAACACGGCGACGTCGTGCGTCTCGACCTCGGCCCGCTGCACGCGCACTTCGTCACGAGTCCTTCGCTGACTCACGAAGTACTTGTGTCGCAAGGATCGAAGTTCCGCAAGGGCGCCATGTTCGACAAGTTCCAGCCGTACCTGGGCACGGGGCTGCTGCTGTCGAACGGCGAGTACCACCTGCGCCAGCGCCGGATGATGCAGCCGACCTTCCATCGGGAACGGATTGAAGCCTATGCCTCGACGATGGCTCGTGCTGCTGCTGCGCTGGCTGCGCGGTGGCGCCCCGGCGAGATCCGCGTCATCGAGGACGACATGCAGGAGCTCGCGGTCACCATCGTCGGTGAGACGCTCTTCTCGACGGAGATCGGCAAACGCGCGGTCGAGGAGGTCCGCCGGTCCATCTTCACGGTCATCCAGCAGGGCATGATCCGCGCGCTGTCCCCGTCGTTCGTGGAGAAGCTCCCGCTGCCGGGCAACCGGGAGTTCGACGCGGCCATCGCGCGCATGAAATCCGTTGTGCTGCAAGTGATCGAGAGCTGGCGGGCGGACGGCACCGACAACGGCGACGTCCTGTCCATGCTGCTGCTGGCGCAGGAGGACGGCGTCGGCATGACGGACCAGCAGACCTACGACGAGGTGCTGACCCTGCTCACCGCGGGCATCGAGACCACGGCGATCGCGCTGGCCTGGGCGCTCTACGAGACGGGCGACGACCCGGAGGTCGAACGCCGGCTGCACGCCGAGGTCGACTCGGTCGTGGGCGACCGCCCGGTGACGTTCGCCGACGTCCCGTCGCTGACCTACACCACGCAGATCGTGCAGGAGACCCTGCGGAAGTACCCGATCTGGTTCGTGATGCGCCGGACGCTCACCGAGGTCCAGCTGGGCGAGGTCACACTGCCCGCCGGTGCCGAGGTGATCGTCAGCCCGCACGCGCTGCACCACGACGAGCGCTACTTCCCGTCACCGGAACGCTTCTGGCCCGACCGCTGGACGCCCGAGTTCGCCGCCGGCCTGCCGCGCGGCGCGTTCATCCCGTTCGGCGGCGGCAACCGCCAGTGCCTCGGCAACACCTTCGCCCAGACCGAGATCGTCATCACGCTCGCGACCATCGCGGCGAAGTGGCGCCTCGTCCCGACCCGTCCGGCGCGCGTGAAGTTCACGTCCGCGCCGTACCCGAACGGCCTGCTCATGAGGGCCGTCCCCCGCAACTAGTTGGAGGTAGTTCCCCCATGCGTTTCCGCCGGCTGTGCGCCATCGCGCTGCTCGCCACCGGAACCCTGTTAGCCCCGCCGCCGGCCTCCGCCGCCACGGAGTGCCAGGACGTCACCTACCCCGTGCGCATCGGCCTGACCCCGCTGGTCACCTCGCAGGAGACCGTGGCAGGCAGGTTGTGCGTCCCCACGGGCGCGACGACCGTGCAGGTCCTGATCCCGGGCGGCACCTACGACAGGACGTACTGGGACGTCGGCTTCGAGCCGTCGACCCACTCGTTCACCCAGGCCCAGAACAACGCGGGCTTCGCCACGCTCGCGCTGGACCGCCTGGGCACAGGCAAGAGCTCCAAGCCGCTGAGCGCCCTGATCACCGCCTCGACCCAGGCCAGCGCGGTCCACCAGGTCATCACGACCCTGAAACCCCGCTTCACCAAGGTGATCGTCGCGGGCCACTCCATCGGCTCCGCGATGGCGATGATCGAGGCGGGCACCCACCGAGACGTGGACGGCGTCCTGGTCACCGGCTTCACGCACAAGATGAACTACATAACCGTCGTCCCCGTGCTCGCCAACATGATCCCGGCGGGCCTGGACCTCGGCTACCTCACCACGATGCCGGACACCCGCTACAACTCGTTCCACAAACCGGGCCCGCTGATCCCGGGCTCCATCTCGTTCGACGAGGCCACCAAGGACGTCTTCTCCGCCACCGAGGCCGTGGACACCATCCTGCTCAACACGGTGATCATCCCGATCTCGCGCAGGATCAACGTCCCGGTCTTCATCGTCGTGGGCAACGACACCCACTTCTGCAGCTCCGGGCTCCCGCTGATGGGCAGCGACTGCTCCTCCCCCGCCGCTCTGAAGGCGGACGAGGCCCCGTTCTTCCCGGAGGCCCCGCGCCTGGACACCTACATCCTCAACGGCTACGGCCACTCCATCAACTACGCCCCGAACGCCCCCGACTACCACGCCGCCGTCGCCCAGTGGTCCAGGAGCATCTAGCTAGACTCGGCGCATGGACGAAGAGATCCACGAGCGAGTCCGCGACTTCATCAAGGCCATCCCACGCGGACGAGTCGCCACCTACGGCGACATCGCAGATCTCGCCAAGGCCCCGTCGCCACGGCTGGTCGGCCGCATCCTCAACGAGGACGGCAACGACCTGCCGTGGCAACGCGTCCTCAAGGCCGACGGCACCTGCGCGCCGCACCTGCGCGACACCCAGTTGCAGATGCTGCACGAGGAGGGTGTGCCGAACCTCGACGGCAAGGTGGACCTGCGGGAGTACCGCTGGGAGGACGCCCGCAAGGAGTCCGACGAGGTACCCGGCCTCTGGTGACAGCCCACACGGCACGGGCCAGGTGACCGCCCGCACCGAACGCGCCCACCCTCGCAAGGTGACGGCACGCACGGCAGGCGACCCCTCCGCTGGCACAGGAACCAGCCACCGCAACCAGACCCGCGCGGTGCCAATAGGCGCCCGCCAACGCAAGGCGACCACGTACGAGTCCTGGCGTGGCGATGCGAAGCGAGCCGTCCGAACCTAGGGCGCCGGGTAGCGGTGCACCCCGCTCACGGCGATTGGGGCTTTACCTTGAGGGGGCGGGATGCTCCCCTCATGGGCACGGCCGGGCGCTTTTCAGCCCCCGCCAGAGGCTCAAGGTCAAGCCCCAATCGCAACCCCGCACTTCGTCACGACCCGCGCAACCACCCTCGCAAGGCGACCGAACACCAGGAACGCGACCCACCCCGCTGGAACAGGAACGGGCCAACGCAAGCCGACCCGCACGGCGTCACGCAGATCGCAACAGCAGGGCCCGAGCCTCGAAGTACTTCCGCAGAACCACATCCACCACAAGCGGATGCGCCCCGATCGGCTCAGCCACGACATCCGCACCACAAGCCGCAAGCGACCCGTGAAACACCCCAGGCGCCAACAGCCAGGAAGCAACAGCCACCCGCCGCCCCCGCCCCGTCAACCCAGCCACCACATCGGCCACACGCGGCGTAGCGGTAGCCACATACCCGACCCCAGCCGCACCGAGCAGAGCCGCAGCCTGCCGGACGGTGGCCAAGGCCCGAGCATCGGAAGAACCCGCCGCGGCGAGCACAACTGCGTCGCCGCGGCGGAAACCTGCCTCCCGCAACCGATCCCGCACCGCCGGTACCGCGTCCAACCCGACCGGCGAAGTCAGCACCACATCAGACCGGCGCCCGATCTGCTCGGGGATGTCCACCCGGACGTGGTACCCGGCAGCCAAGAACACCGGCACCACAACACAGGGACCGTCCACAACAGACCGGACGTCCGGCTGCCGCACATCGGCGTACGCGACCTCGACGGGCAGGTCCACCGACGCCTGAACCGCAGCGGCGATCTCCGAGCACACCACGGCCCCACGCGGATCACGCGTCCCGTGGAACGCCAACACCAGTTTCATGCAGGCTCCATCGCTAGCCGGTAACCACGCTTCACGACCGTGCACACCATCTGCGGCGACCCCAGGGCGGTCCGCAACCGCCCGATCGCCGTCTCGACGGCGTGCTCCTCCCCACCGGAAGGCAGGGCCGCCAACAGGTCCTGTCGCGACACCACCCGGCCACGAGCAGCCACCAGAGTCCGCAGCACGGCCATGGGAGCCGGTGCGACGGGGCGCAGCTCACCGTCGATCACCACGGCCTGCGCGCGCATCTCCATGTCACGGGAAGCGATCCGCAACCGCAACGCCCGTGAGGGCAGCTCCAGCGCCAGCTCCCGCACCATCGACCCGATGCGCGACCGGGCCGGTTGCACAACGGGAATCCCGGCGGCCACCAACGGCCCGGCGGTGATCGCGCCGACCCCGACGACCAGAACATCGCGCCGCAAACAGGAAACCAAAGCCCCAAAATCCGGAGCCGTGCGCAGCACAGAAGAAGCCGCAGGCGCCGAGGTGAACGTCAGGGCGTCCACCTGCCCGGCCAGGACGGCGTCGATCAACCGCTGCAACGGCCCCAGATCCGCCGGCGGCTCCCACCGGTAGACCGGGATCTCGACGACGAGAGCCCCGGCGGCCTCCAGCGTGTTCACGAAGTCCGGCAACGGCTCGCCGTGCAGCTGAACGGCGACCCGCTTGCCCGACACGCCCATCCGCAGCAGGTACTGCAGCAGCTCGGCGTTCGACTCGGACTCAGGCGACCAGGCCTCGACCAGGCCGGCCGCGCGGACCGCACCCTTGGCCTTCGGGCCACGTGGCAGGACCACGGCGCCTTCCAGCGCACGGTGCAGACGCGCGGCGAGTCCCCATCCCTCGGCGGCCTCGAACCACCCGCGGAAGCCGATCGCGGTGGTCGCGACGACGACGTCCACGGGTGACGACACGAGTTCCAGTGTGGCGGCGTGCAGGTTGGCGTCGTCGGGCAGCGGCACGATCCGCAAGGCCGGACCGTGCAGCACCGAGGCGCCCTTGCGTTCCAGCATCGCGATGAGCTCGTCGGCCCGGCGGGCCGCGGTGACGCCGATCGTGAAGCCCGCCAGCGGACCCGTCATGTCAGCTCCACAACACCGTCACGCACGCGCACTTGATGCACCGCAACGGAGACGGACGGTTCGTCGAGGCACTTGCCCGTCGCCAGCTCGAACGCCTGCTTGTAGACAGGTGACACCACGACGGGAACGCCGCCGCGGTCGCCCACGATGCCGCGCGACAGCACCGCGGCGCCGCTGAACGGGTCGATGTTGTCGAGCGCGTGCACCGTGCCGTCCGCGGTCAGGAACACCGCGACCTGCGAGCCGTCGGGCCGCAAGGCGGCGACACCTTGTTCCGGCCGCAACACGTCAAAGTCACAGACGATCATCTGACGACCTCCGGGATGCCCAGGGACACGGGGACGCGCTGACCGCGTTCAACGCGGAACGAGATCGTGGGATCGGGGACGCCCGGCGCGTTCACGAACGACGTGAACCTCGCCAGCTTCTCCGGGTCCTCCAGCACTCCACGCCACTCGTCGGCGTAGTCGGAGACGTGCGACTCCATCGCGGTCTCCAGTTCGGCGCAGATGCCGAGCTTGTCGTCGACGATCACCTCGCGCAGGTGGTCGAGCCCGCCGTCGAGCCCTTCCAGCCACGCGGCGGTGCGCTGCAACCGGTCAGCCGTGCGGATGTAGAACATCAGGAACCGGTCGATCACGCGGATCAGCGTCTCCGTGTCCACATCGGACACGAGCAGGTCGGCGTGCCGCGGCGTGAACCCGCCATTGCCCGCCACGTAGAGGTTCCAGCCGTTCTCCGTGGCGATGATGCCGAAGTCCTTGCTGCGCGCCTCGGCGCACTCGCGGGCACAGCCGGAGACGGCCGACTTGAGCTTGTGCGGCGACCGCAGGCCCCGGTAGCGCAGCTCCAGCTCGATGGCGAGGCCGACGGAGTCCTGCACGCCGTAACGGCACCACGTCGTGCCGACGCAGGACTTCACCGTGCGCAACGACTTGCCGTACGCGTGCCCGGACTCGAAGCCCGCGTCGACCAATCTGCGCCAGATCTCCGGCAGCTGGTCGACGGTCGCGCCGAACAGGTCGATGCGCTGGCCGCCGGTGATCTTCGTGTACAGGCCGTAGTCACGGGCCACCTCGCCGATGACGATCAGCTTCTCCGGCGTGATCTCACCGCCGGGGATGCGCGGCACGACCGAGTAGGTGCCGTTGCGCTGCAGGTTCGCCAGGAACCTGTCGTTGGTGTCCTGCAACGAGACCTGCGTCTCGCCCAGGATGTGCCCGTTGCCCAGCGACGCGAGGATCGAGGCGACCGCGGGCTTGCAGATGTCGCAACCACGTCCGGTGCCGTGCTTCTCGATCAGCGCGGAGAACGTCGTCACGCGCGTCGCCTGGATGATCTCGAACAGCTCCGCGCGGGAGTACGTGAAGTGCTCGCACAACGCCTTGGACTGCTCGACACCACACTCGGTCAGCAGCTTCTTCAGCATCGGCACGCACGAGCCGCAGCCGGTGCCGGCCTTGGTGCACGCCTTCAGCTCGGCCACGTCGCACGCCACACCGGACTGGATCGCGTCGGTGATCGTCTGCTTGGTCACCGCGAGACAGGAGCAGACCTGCGCGTCAGCAGGCATCTCCACGTCCACGGCCCCGCCCGGCTGCAGCAACGCGGCCGGAACCTCCTTGCCCACCAACGGCCGCAGCGACAGGTACGACGACGCGTCGCCGACGAGCACGCCACCGAGCAGGATGCGGGCGTCGTCCGACACCACGAGCTTGCTGTAGGTGCCCGCGACGGCGTTGTTCACCACGACTTCCAGCGCGCCCTCGGTCTGGGCGTGCGCGTCGCCGAACGACGCCACGTCCACCCCGAGCAGCTTCAGCTTCGTGGACACGTCGGCACCGGGGAACACCCGCGCACCGCCGGAGAGCTGGTCGGCGACCACCTCGGCCATCGAGTAGCCGGGGGCCACCAGGCCGTACGTGACGCCCTCGACGGCGGCGCACTCACCGATCGCGAACACGTTCGGGTCGGCGGTGCGGCAGGCCGCGTCGACCAGGTAACCGCCGCGCGGCCCCAGCTCCAGCCCCAGGTCCAGGTCGGTGCGCGGCCGGATGCCCGCGCTGAACACCACGACGTCCAGGTCCAGCTCGAGCCCGCTGGCCAGCTTCGCGATCAACCGCGACCCGTCGCGTTCGATCGAGGACGCGGACGTCCCGGTGTGCACGGTCAGGTCGAGCTTCTCGACCAGGCGCTTCAGCAGCCCGGCGCCACCTTCGTCGACCTGGATCGGCATCAGCCGCGGCGCCAGTTCCACGACGTGCGGCGAGACTCCCATGCCGCGCAACGCGTTGGCGGCCTCCAGGCCGAGCAGGCCACCACCGAGCACCATGCCGGAACGCCGGCCGGGCCGGGCAGCGGCCTCGACCGTCGCCCGGATCTCGTCCAGGTCGTCGACCGTGCGGTAGACGTGGCATCCGGGCAGGTCACGGCCGGGCACCGGCGGCACGAACGGCACCGAGCCGGTGGCCAGCACCAGAGCGTCGTAGGAGACCTCGACACCCGAGGCGCCCACGACGACCTTGCGGGCGCGGTCCACGGACACGGCCTTCTCGCCGAGCCGGAGCTCGCAGCCGCTCAGCGCGGGCAGCTCCAGGTCCGCGAAGGTCCAGCTGTCCACATAGGACGACAGCGCGACGCGGTCGTAGGCGGGACGGGACTCCTCGCCGAAAACCACGATCCGCCAGGACGAGTCACGAAGGATCTCGACGAGCCGGTGGCCGACCATGCCGTTGCCAACTACGACCAGAGTCTGGGTCATCGGGCATTCCTCCTTCCGCCCGGTATGCTCACCGGGCGGCGTGTCATCCCAAGGTCCGCGGTATTTCGCGGGTGTTAAAGGAAACTCTCTCCGCAGATCAGCGAGTTGTGCGTCACACGCCCGCGTAGGCGAGCGACGGACGCGTCGCGAACACGTTGCGCCGCAGGTAGAACCACCACGTGGTGCCGACGCAGAGCCCGTAGAACACCAGGAACGCGGTCAGCGCGGGCGCCAGGGTCTTCGAGCCCTCCAGCGAGAACTTGAAGACCAGGTTCACCAGCACACCACCGGCGGCGCCGATCGCACCCGCGATGCCGACGACGGCGGCGGCCTGGCGCTTCGCGGACTTGTCGTCGTCCGACTGGGTGCGGAAGATGGCCGGGATCATGCGGTACGTCGAGCCGTTGCCCACGCCCGCCAGCACGAACAACGCGATGAACGAGCCGAAGAACAGCGCGAAGTTCCGCGAGTCGACGCTGACGATGACGCCGATGGTGCCGATGCCGAGTCCGACGAACGTGCCCAGCGTCACCTTGGCGCCACCGACGCGGTCGGCCAGCCAGCCACCGAGCGGACGGGCCACCGAGCCGATCAGGGCGCCGAGGAACGCGAGCGCCACCCAGCCCTTGTAGTCCACGAAACTGATCTTGATCAGCGACGGGAACGCGAATGAGAACCCGATGAACGAGCCGAACGTGCCGATGTACAGGAAGGACATCACCCACGTGTGCCGGTTCGACAGCGCCAGCTTGTACGACTGCCCGTCCGGCTTGGCCTGGGTGAGGCTGTCCATGAAGAACCACGCGCACGCCGTGGCGAGAACGATGAACGGCATCCAGATCAGCGCCGCGTAGGCGAGGTGGATCCCGGTGCCGATGGTGATCACGATCGGCACGAGGAGCTGCGTGATCGCCACACCGAGGTTGCCGCCGGCCGCGTTCAGGCCGAGCGCCAGGCCCTTCTTGCCCTCGGGGTAGAAGAACGAGATGTTCGCCATCGACGACGAGAAGTTGCCGCCGCCAAGGCCCATCGCGGCCGAGGTGAGCAGGAAGAACCAGTAGGGCGTGCCCGGCGTCGACACCGCGTAGGCGAGCATCGTGCACGGGATGAGCAGCAACCCTGCGCTGATCGTCGTCCACGCCCGGCCACCGAAGCGCGGCACCGCGAACGTGTACGGCACCCGCAGCGCGGCACCCACCAGGTTCGGCACGATCAGCAGCCAGAACTGCTGTCCGACGCTGAAGTCGAAGCCGACGGAGCCGAGGCTCACGACGACGATGCTCATCAGCACCCAGACGCTGAACCCGAGGTTCTCCGCGAGAATGGAGAACACGAGGTTCTTGCGGGCGATCCGCTTGCCCTTGTTCTCCCAGAACTCGGGCTTCTCCGGCTCCCAGTGGTCGATCCAGCTCATTGAAGTCCTCCGCGGGGTCGGCGTTGCCGCAAAAACTAGGAACCTCGCATTACCGAGGCGTTCTGGGCGGTGACGGCGAAGGCAACTCCGCCGCACATCAGGCCGGGGCGGGCTGTGAGGCCCCGAGCCAGTCGAGCAGCCCGCACACAGCGTCCTTGCAGCCACCACAGCCCGTGGTCGCGCGAGTCGCCTCCGCCAGCTGCGGCAACGACTCGGCGCCCGCACGCCAGGCCGACACGATCTGTCCCTTGGAGACGGTGTTGCACCGGCAGATCACCGCGCTGGACGGCAGATCGGCCGGTGACGCGGCCTCGGCGGGCAGCGCACGTCCCAGCAGCAACGCCAGGCGGTCGGTCGGCGCGGGGATGCCGCGGTCGTAGAGCTGGGTGATCGTGGCCGCCGCGTCCGGCGCCCCCAGCACGATCGCGCCCGTCACCCGGTCGTCGCGCAGCACGAGCTTGGCGTACCGGCCGCGCGAAGGTTCCTGGAAGCACAGGACCTCCGAGTCCGGGCAGTCCACATCGGTGTGCACGTCACCCAGCGCCGCGAGGTCGACGTCGCGCGCCTTCAGCCGCGTGACGACGGAGGTGCCCAGGTACCGGGCAGCCGGGTCCGCGCCGGTCAGGCGGTCCGCGAGCACGGTGGCCTGGTCCCACGCGGGCTGCACCAGACCCGACACCGTGCCGGGGTGCTGGGCGCAGTCGCCGATGGCGTGGATGCGCGGGTCGCTGGTGCGCAGCGCGTCGTCCACGACGATGCCGCGGTCGACGGTCAGGCCGGCGCGCACCGCCAGTGAGGTCTCGGCGCGCACGCCGGCGGAGACCACGACGAGTTCGGCGGGGACGTGCGTGCCGTCGTCGAGGATCAGGCCGTCGCCGGGCAGGTACTTGGTGGCCAGCGAGTTCAGGCGGAACTCGATGCCGAGCTTGCCGAGCGTGCGGGCGAGCACGCCACCGGCGCCGGGGTCGAGCTGACGTTCCATGAGGTGGCCGACGGGGTGGACGACGGTGACCAGGCAGCCGCGTCCGGCCAGCCCGCGGGCGGCCTCGATGCCGAGCAGGCCGCCGCCGAGGACGGCGACGGGCATGCCCTTGTCCGCCTTGGCCTCGATCTGGGCGCAGTCGTCGAGGGTGCGGAACGCGACGACGCCGGGGGCGAGCTTGCCGTCCTCGGTGAGGCCTTCGGCGGGCGGAACCCAGGGGACGCTGCCGGTGGCGAGGACGAGGGCGTCGTAGGGGATGGACTCGACGGCGGGCTCCGGATCGGCACCGCCCGCCCTGCCGACCACCACGGTGCGCGCGGCGCGGTCGACCTCCACCACTTCCCAGCCCAGCCGCAGGTCGACGCGGTGCTCCTCCGCCCACCTGTCGTCGTGCAGCCGCGTCGACTCGGGCGTCATCGTGCCCGCCACCACCGTCGACAACAGCACGCGGTTGTACGCGGCGTGCGGTTCCGCACCCACGACGGTGATGGAGATGTCGGCGTCCCGGCGGCGCAGTTCGTCCGCCAGCCGCGCACCTGCCATGCCGTACCCGACGATCACGACTCGCCTCATGCCCGCTCCAATCGAACCGCGCAGACCTTGAACTCGGGCATCCGGCTCGTGGGATCGAGCGCGGGGTTGGTGAGCAGGTTCGCCCGCCCGTCACCGGGGAAGTGGAACGGCAGGAACACCGCGTCGGCGCGCATGCTCGGCACGCACCGCACGACCGCTGTCACCGTTCCCCGCCTGGACACGACGTGTGCGGACTCGCCGGAAGCGAGGCCCGCCCGCGAAGCCGTGTCGGGGTGCACCTCGACGTACATCTCGGGAACGGCCTTCATCAGCTCGCCGATCCGCCGCGTCTGCGCTCCCGACTGGTAGTGCTGCAGGACGCGCCCGGTGGTGGCCTGCAACGGGTACTCCTCGTCCGGCGGCTCGGCGGGGCCGCGGTGGTCGACCGGGATGAACCGCGCCAGGCCGTCCGGATGCGCGAACCGGTCGAGGAAGAGCCTCGGGGTGCCGGGATGATCCACTGACGGCACCGGCCAGTGCAGCTGCTCGGACTCCAGCCGCTCGTAGGTGATGCCGGAGTAGTCGGAGAGGCCGCCGGCCGACGCGCGCCGCAGCTCCTCGAAGACCTCGACCGGTGCCACCGGGAACTTCTCGCCCACACCGAGCCGCGAGGCGAGGCCCTGCAACAGCTCCAGGTCGCTGCGCACACCGGCCGGAGGGTCGAGTGCCTTGCGGCGCCTGATGATCCGGCCTTCGAGGTTGGTCATCGTGCCGTCTTCCTCGGCCCACTGCGTCACCGGGAACACGACGTCGGCCATCGCGGCGGTCTCCGACATCACGAAGTCCGCCACCACCAGCAGGTCCAGCGCCTTGAACCGGTCGACGACACCGGACGCCCTCGGCGCCGACACCACCGGGTTGCTGCCGAACACCAGCATCGCCTTGATGTCTTCCGCGACCAGCAGCTCGTACGCGCTGCGCCCAGGACCGGGCAGCCACGACACGTCCCAGACGTCCATGATGTGCTGCCGCGCGACGGGATCGTCGATCTTGCGGTAGCCGGGCAGCTGGTCGGCCTTCTGGCCGTGCTCCCGCCCGCCCTGACCGTTGCCCTGCCCGGTCAGGCAGCCGTAACCGGAGCCGGCCCGCCCGGGAAGTCCCAGCGCCAGAGCCAGGTTGATCCACGCCGAGACGTTGTCGGTGCCGGACGCGTGCTGCTCGGTGCCGCGCCCGGTCAGCACGTACGACCGCCCGGCCAGCATGTGCACGGCGGCGCGCTGGTCGGCGGCGGACACGCCCGTCACCCGTTCGACGCGCTCGGGCCACCACGCGGCCGCCACCCGCCAGGCCTCGTCGAAACCCGAGGTCCGGGAGTTGACGTACTCCTTGTCGATCACGCCCTCGATGACCGCGGTGTGCAGCAGTCCGAGTGCCAGCGCCAGGTCCGTGCCCGGCGCGGGCTGCAGGTGCAACGTCGCGCGCTCGGCGGTCGGCGTGCGCCGCGGGTCGATGACGATCAGCCGTGCGCCTTCGAGGTGCCGCAGGAACGGCGGCATCGTCTCGGCCGGGTTCGAGCCCGCCAGCAGCACGGTGTCGGCGCCGCGGAGGTCGGTCAGGGGGAACGGCAGGCCGCGGTCCAGCCCGAACGCCTTGTTGCCCGCGGCGGCGGCCGACGACATGCAGAACCGGCCGTTGTAGTCGATCTGCGAGGTCTTCAGGGCGACGCGCGCGAACTTGCCGAGCGCGTAGGCCTTCTCGTTCGTCAGCCCGCCGCCGCCGAACACGGCGACCTCGTCGGGCTCGTAGGAGGTGATCCGTGCGGCCACGAAGTCGAGGGCCTCGTCCCACGACACCGGCTGACCGTGCAGAAGAGGCGTGGTGAGGCGGCCGGGATGGCGCAGCAGCTCCCCTGCCGTCCAGCCCTTCTGGCACAGCCCACCGGGACCAGGTGTCACCTGGCCGTCGATGACGCTCATGGAGCACTGCAGCGCGCAGTAGGGGCAATGGGTCACGCCGCTGACGCTAAGAAGCTCGCGTTAACCCGATGCTCCGCAATGTTTCGTCAGTGGAAAATGACCCGCTCAGAGCAGTGCGGTCACGTGGTGAGCAGCACGTTCCAAGCCCGCAAAGGACTGTGGCGTTGACAACGGGTGCAGCGCGTGCACGGCCAGCCGGAACAGCGTCGCGCGCACCAGCGCCTGCTCCCACTCCGCCTGGTGGCTCCACCGGTGGAACAGCCCGGAGTCCGCGCCACCCCACGCGACGGCGTCGACCGCGATCACGGCGGCGGCCCACTCGGCGGGACGCCAGTAGGCGGTGAAGTCGATGACGGCCGGCGGCGCGTTGCCCGCGAACAGCACGTTGCCGAACAGGTCACCGTGCACGACCTGCGGCTTCAGGTTGATCGGCTTCTGAGCCTCCTTGAGCAGGTCGAACAGCCTGCCGCCGAGGTCGGCCTCGAGCGGCACGTCCTCCTCGCCCCACGCCTTGCGGTCGGCGACGGCGAACACGTCCGTGCGCGCGTCCAGGAACCGGGGCTTGGGCAGCTCGGCGGTGGCCTGGTGCAGGCGCTGGGCGACGGCGATGACCTCGTCGTGCCGCGCCTCGGCCCGGCCGGCCAGGAACTTGGTGGCGGACCAGCCGCCGACGACGTACCTGCCGTCCGTGGAACGCAACGGTCTGCCGATGCGCAGGTGGTGGACGTCGAGGCCGTCGAGGGTCTTGGCGATCCAGGTCGCCTCGGCGGGCCGGGGAGACGGTCTGATCGTGGCGTCACCGCAGCGCCAGGCGGGACCGCCGTCGATGAGCTCCGGCTCGGCGTCACGTGCCCCGAACGCCGCACGCACGTGCGCTGGGGGCGGCTCGGGGGACCTGGTCACGGAGGGGCACGCTACCGTGTTTTTTGGTCGCTGCTCCGCAGACTCCGGGCGTGTTCGCCGGGAAGCCGGTCATCCGGCCACCGCTTCGTACCGGATTGGGCTTCGCCGAATCCAGCACGAAGGGGCGACCGGACGACCGGCGCGAACACGCGAAACCCTCGCTCGCTCGGGTCGGGCCCGGTCAGCCCAAGGCCGGAGCGTCTGCAAGTACTACCAGCTAGGCCGTTGGTAGTACTTGCAGACGCCGTCAAGCCATCAGTACGTGGGCAGGCTCGGGTCGACCTCGCGGGCCCAGGCCAGCACACCGCCGCCGACGTGCACGGCGTCCTTGAAGCCCGCCTTGTGCAGCGCCGCGAGCGCCTCCGCGGAACGAGCGCCGGACTTGCAGTGCAGCACCAGCGGCTTGTCCTGCGGCAGCTCCGAGAACGCCTCCCCGGACAGGATCTTGTCCTTGGGGATCAGCACCGAGCCCGGGATCTTGACGATCTCGTACTCGTGCGGCTCACGCACGTCCACCAGCAGGAAGTCCTCACCGGACTCCTGCTTGTGCTTGAGCTCCAGGGGCGTGATCGTGTTGCCCGCGGCCGCCTGCTGCGCGTCCGTGGACACGACACCGCAGAACGCCTCGTAGTCGATCAGCTCGGTGATCTTCGGCGACTCCGGGTCCTTGCGGATCTTGATCGTCCGGTAGGACATCTCCAGCGCGTCGTAGACCATCAGGCGGCCCAGCAGCGGGTCACCGATGCCCGTGAGCAGCTTGATCGCCTCGGTCACCATGATCGAGCCGATCGACGCGCACAGCACGCCCAGCACGCCGCCCTCGGCGCACGACGGGACCATGCCGGGAGGCGGCGGCTCCGGGTAGAGGTCGCGGTAGTTGAGGCCCTGGCCGTTCGGGGCGTCCTCCCAGAAGACGCTGACCTGGCCCTCGAACCGGAAGATCGAACCCCACACGTACGGCTTGCCCAGCAGCACCGCGGCGTCGTTCACCAGGTACCTGGTGGCGAAGTTGTCGGTGCCGTCGAGGATCAGGTCGTAGTCGCGGAAGATCTCCAGCGCGTTCTCGGAGTTGAGGTGCGTCTGGTGCAGGATCACCTTGACGAACGGGTTGATCTCGGCGACCGAGTCGCGCGCCGACTCCGCCTTCGGGCGGCCGACGTCGGACTGGCCGTGGATCACCTGGCGCTGCAGGTTCGACTCGTCCACGACGTCGAAGTCCACGACGCCGAGCGTGCCGACCCCGGCCGCGGCCAGGTACAGCAGTGCCGGGCTGCCCAGGCCGCCCGCGCCGACGACGAGCACCTTCGCGTTCTTCAGCCGCTTCTGCCCGTCCACCCCGACGTCCGGGATGATCAAGTGGCGGCTGTAGCGCGCGACTTCTTCCTTGGTCAGCTCCGCGGCTGGCTCAACGAGCGGCGGAAGCGCCATGCTGGTCCTCCTCGACGAATGTCTCCGTGTCCGAGACAACGTCTACCCTGCCTCGACTCTTCCCCGTTGGAAAGCTGTCTCAGCCTGCGGGAAACGCGTTCGTCTTGCACACCTTGCCGTCGGCGGGCACGACGTCCTGGCCCGCGTTGAGCTGTGAGACGAAGTCGTTCGAGACGCCGAACGTCTGCTGCATCATCACCGGGGCCGGCGCGTCGTTCTCCGGGCAGGGCGCGTGCTTGCTGCCCAGGGCGTGACCGACCTCGTGGTTGATCAGGTAGGTGCGGTATCCAGCCAGGTCAGAGCCGTAGGCCATGGCGCCGCGCACCCAGCGGGCGACGTTGATGATCACGCGTTCGGTCGGCGGGTGGTAGCAGGAGGTCTCGAACGGGATCTCCTTGCCGCACAGCGTGTGGGTCGTCTTCGTCGTGGTCAGCGCCACGACGAAGTCCGGGTTCTGGTTCGCCTCGACCCGCTGCAGCGCGACCTGCTTGGTGCCGATCCAGCTGCGCGGGTCGGAGAGGATTCCGTCGATCGTGCGCGCGAACGCGGCCGGGTCGTCGTTGAAGTCGGCGGGCTTCACACCGTCCTCGACGGCGATCGCGTACTTGCGGAACTTCGGCGCGTTGGCCTCGCCGACGCGCGGACCGCTGCCCGCGATCACCTTGAACGTGCCGACGCCGTCCTGCGAGAAGTCCGGACCGGCCGGCAGCTCGGCGGTCGGGATCTTCAGGTCGGGCTTCTTGGCCGGCAGCTCGGACGCGGGGGCCTCCGGCGTGCTCGCGGGCGTCTCGGCGGCGTTCGTGCTGCCGCCGTCGCCGGTCGCGGGCGACTTCGGCTGCACCGTGTCGAGCACCACCAGGGCCGTCAACACGAGCAGGACCGGGATCGCGTAGATCCGCCAGCCGTAGTTGGCGACGAGCTTCTTCACACCACGACGCTTGCGCGGCCTTCGCAGGGCCTGGGTGGCCTCCGGTTCCCAGGCGGCCGCAAGCGGTTCCGCGCTGGTCCGGCGCTCGCCGCGACGGTAGCGGTCAGCGGGCGGAGCAGTACGTCCTCGCTCGGGGGCGCGATTCACGTGCTCCAGGGTCCCACACCCCCCGTATGGCCGTCGTTCATCACCATGAGTGTCGGTCGACCGCCTCCCACATGCCCAGCACGGCCCTCGCCACGGTGGCGGGCCGCTCCATCTGGGCGACGTGGCCGGTCCTGGGGAGCACCAGCAGTCGCCCCTTGGGCAGCAGGCGTGCCGTCCGCGGTCCCTTGCGCACGCTGACGAGCCGGTCGTTCTCGCCCCAGAGCACCAGCGTGGGCGCCTTGACCAGGGGCAACAGCCGCCACAGCGACTTCGGGCCGGGCGTGAGCCAGCTCTGCATCAGGCCGAACGTGCTGCGGTTGAGCGCCTGTCCCGCCCACTGCTGCCGGGCGCGCTCCTCGTTCTCCTTGATCGACTCCTCGATGCGGTGGTCGGGCACCACGCTCGGGTCGGCGAAGCACAGCTCCAGCATCTGCCTGGTGCGCTGGTGTGCGGACAGCTTCGCGAGCTCGCGCCGCACCCTGGCCCCGACGACCGGCAGGACGGCGAGCGCCATCCGCGGGTCGGACATGCGGTCGAGGCGGGGCCGCAGATCGGGCACGGCCGGCGAGACGAGCGTGAGCGTCCTCACCAGATCCGGCCTGCTGGCGGCCACCATGACCGAAATCGCACCACCCATGGAGTTGCCGAACAGGTGCACGGGTTGTGAGAGCGTTTCCAAATACTTGATCACCGTGCGCGCGTGCGTGGCGAGACTGAAGTCGTAGCCGGGAATCGGTTCCGACCGCCCGAATCCGGGCAGGTCGATCGAGTACCCGCGGACGTGCTGCCGCAGCTGGGCCGCCAGGTCCGTCCAGTTCGTCGCGGACCCGCCGAGCCCGTGCACGTACACGGCCGGAGGCCCTTCCCCCGGCGTGATCCTGACGTGCACCTCGTGGTCGTCGACCTGCTGGAACTGGCCGGGCCACGGCGTCTGAGACTTGTCCAGCGGCGGCAGCGCGACCGTGGACAACGGGGCGGGAATCAAGGTGCTCACCGGACCAGGATGCGGGAAAGAACGGCAAGATGGTTCCCGGAAGTCGGCTACCAGCGAGTAAGGTTGCGCTCAGCCTCGGTCTGGCAATCCCTGTCCGACGGCCGGATCACTCGTGCTGGAGGCACCATGACGGAGACGGCGCAGAGCGCACCCGCAGGCAGGGGCGTTCGACTGCCGCGCACCGCCCGCCGCGCGCAACTGCTGGCAGCGGCGCAGGACGTGTTCGTCGCCAACGGCTACCACGCCGCGGCGATGGACGAGATCGCCGAGCGTGCGGGCGTGTCCAAGCCGGTGCTGTACCAACACTTCCCGGGCAAGCTGGAGCTCTACATGGCGCTCCTGGAGTCCCATGTGGACGAGCTGGTCGGCCGCGTGCGCACCGCCATCGGTTCCACCACGGACAACAAGCTCCGCGTCCGCGCCGCCGTGGCCGCGTTCTACGACTTCGTGGACGGCGAGGGCCAGGCGTTCCGCATGGTGTTCGAGTCGGACCTGCGCTCCGAACCGGCCGTGCAGTCGGCCGTGGAACGCGCGACCACCGACTCCGTGGACGCGATCACCGACACGATCACCGCGGACGCGGGCCTCGACGAAGAGCGGGCTCGCCTGCTGGCCGTCGGCCTGGTCGGGCTGTCTCAGGTCACGGCGCGGTCGTGGCTCGCGGACAACCGCCGCGTGCCCAAGGAAGACGCCGTGGCCCTGATCTCCAACCTGGCCTGGCGCGGCATCGGTGGCGGGTTCCCGCTCCAGCACTGACACCACCGGACGAAAAGGGCCCGCGAGTGCGGGCCCTTTTCTCACATCAGCGCGGCTATTCGTCTCGCCACGTCCTCGGACCGTTCCAGCGGCAGCATGTGCCCGGTCTTCGGATAGATCACGAACTGCGCGCCCGGCAACGCCTCGGCCAGCACCCGTGAGTGCCGCATCGGCGTGAGCACGTCCCACGACCCGGCCATCACGACCGTGGGGATGTCCGCCAGCACCGCCAGCGCTTCCCGCCGCTGGTGCAGCGTCAGTTCCTCGCGGATCCCGACGAACGCCTCACCGGTCGTGTTCCCCGCCATCGCCGCGGCCGCGCGCACGTCGGCCCACCGGGGCCGCCGCCCGAACGTCATCCGCAGCCCCGGCGCGATCACGCGGCCGAACCCGACCTTGGGCCGTCCGGCCAGCCACCGCCCGGCGAGCCGCTCCACCCACAGCTGCTGGGGCAGGTTCCCGCACGACGTGGCGATCAACGCCACCCCGGACACCCGCTCGAACAGCTCGGGGCGCTGCTCGGCCAGCGCCATGATCGTCATGCCGCCCAGCGAGTGGCCGGCGAGCACGATCCGCCCGGTCGGAGCGCATTCCTCCAGCACAGCGGCCAGGTCGTCGGCCAGCTCCGAGATCGTCCCCGCGCCGGAAGACCCACCATGACCGCGCACGTCGTACCGGACCACCCGGCCAGGCAGTGCGGCGGCGACGCGGTCCCAGGTGGTCAGATCCATGGTCCAGCCGTGCAGCAGGACCGCGGTCACGTCGGAGGGCGAAGTCCCCGACGTGACGACGTTCAGCCGATCAAGAACGAGCGACGCCATGAGCGCATCCCCGGCCTTCCCACGAGTCCGGCCTCGTCCAGGAACGTCATGATCCGCTCGCCTGCCCAGCGGATCATCTCCTGGAACCGCTCGTTGCCCAGCGCGGCCCGGTGCGCCTCGCGGACGTCCAGGCCGACGGCGGCGTACGCGGCGGGGTTGATGATCGCGCGCGTGATCATCATCGACACGTACCCGACCAGCCACTTCTGGTAGGGCAGCTCGTAGCCCTTGAGCTCCGACATGCCGCGCAGCAGCTCCTCGCGCGCGAACCGCACGTGCCGGGCCTCTTCCAGCACGTGGATCCGGTTCACCATCCGCACGAGCGGCTGGACGGTGTCGTCGGTCATCGCCTCGCGCTGCAGCCGGTCGAGGATCTCCTCCGCGACCAGGATCGACCCGTACATGGCGGGGCCGTAGCCGATGATCGGCAGCAGCTTGCCCAGGCGGTGCGTGTGGCGCGTGGGCCCGTAGGCCGGGCAGCCGATCCGTTCGACCAGGCGCGCGAACATCGTCGAGTGACGGCACTCGTCGGCGACCTCGGTCAGCGCGTACTGGGCGTGCCGCGTGGTCGGGTCGGTGTTGTAGACGACCTTCACGAGCATCTGCATGAGCAGCAGCTCGAACCACAGGCCGACGGACGCGATCGACGCCAGTTCGTGCTTCGACAGCTCGATGCGCTGCTCCTGCGAGAGCGAGTCGTAGAGAGGCGTGCCGTAGAGCGAAATGCGCTGTTCAGGGATGTAGAAGAGACCGTCGACCAGAGGTGCGGACCAGTCGATGTCCACCTCGGGGTCGTAGAACTTCTCGGCGGACGACTTGAGCAGCCGCTCCGCTGTCTTCTCCCGATCGGCGACCCTCATCGGTTGCCCTCCCCGGTAGGTGTTACTTGAGGTAACGGTTACTTCTGGTAGCGTGCGTCACATGGCACGTACTGTCAAGGGGCCGGACGCGCGACGTGAGCGATGGAAGGGTCATCGCGAGCAGCGCAGGGCGGAGTTCGTGGAGGCCACGATCGCCGCCGTGGCCAAGAAGGGCCCGGACGTCGGCATGGACGACGTGGCCGCGGAGGCCGGCGTCAGCAAGCCCGTGCTCTACCGGCACTTCACCGACAAGTCCGACCTGTACCTGGCAGTGGGCCAGAAGGCCACCGAACTGCTGATGGACCGGATGGGGCCCGCGCTGATCGCCGACGGCCCGATCCGCGGCCGCATCCTGGGGATCGTCGACGCCTACCTGTCGGTGATCGAGGAGAACCCGAACCTCTACCGGTTCGTGGTGAAGGGGTCCTTCGTGGACCGACCGGTCGAGAAGGACGTCGTCGCCGAGGACAAGAACCTCATCGCGTCGACGCTGGCCCGGATCCTGGGCGACTACCTGCGTTCCTTCGAGATGGACTCCGGCGGCGCCGAGCCGTGGGCGCACGCGCTCGTCGGCATGGTGCAGAACGCGGGCGACTGGTGGCTCGACCGCCAGACCATGTCCCGCGCGAACCTCAGCGAGTACCTCGCCACGCTGATCTGGCACGCCATCGACGGGCTGCTGCGGTCGGCGGGCGTCCAGGCAGACCCCGCAAAGCCCCTCACCCCTCTGCGATTGGTGGACTGATGAGCGAGCACGAGCACGACGAAGAGGGCTACCGCGGCGACGCCACCCTCGTCTTCGGAGAAGAAGAAGTCGCGGTCGAGGTCGAGCTGCGGGGCTACTTCCAGCCGATCGACGGCCGCTACCACTGGTACGGGCGGATCAAGAAGCACGACGACGTCACCAGCCGGGTCGAAGGAGGCGCGCGGACCGCAGTGCTGCGCACCCCCACCGGCCAGGCGGAGGGGACGCTCACCGACCCCGACCCGTGGGGCCGTTACCGGGTCGGTGGCATCTCCACCCCGCCCTACAAGATCGAGGAACCGGCCTAGGCC
>NZ_JAXAVV010000047.1:0-26035 GCF_033949925.1 Lentzea kristufekii | reverse complement strand
CGCCTAGGTGTTGAACCGAAGGTGTCGATCATCCGTAGCGAAACGCGGCTGCAGATAACTGTTCGGCAACGAATTTAACGTCACCTGACGGAATGAATGCATCGCAGGCCTATCCACTGTGGACACCCTGAGTATGTTTTCGCTGCTCACTGGCTGTGCAGCACCCTCTCCTTACCGCACTCATACGTGTGTCACCCCATCGGCTAACGTCCCGCTCGCTTCCTGTCGGTTCAGTGTCGATGACGACGTGCCGACCGTCCCGACGGATGACTGACTTCCCGCCGCGTTCGGGCTAACTTCAGTGAGCAAGAGGAGACCCATGGCTTCCCGGTTGAGGATCGGCGCGGCGCTGCTCGGCGCCTCTGCCCTTCTGTCGTTCTCGGCCCTTCCGGCCCACGCTGACGTCATCATCAAGCCGGACCGCGGCGGCCAGGAGGACGGCCTCAACGTCCACCTCATCAACGGCGACCACCACCACCGGCAGAACACCGCGGTGATCAAGCTGCGCATCGAGGGTGACGAGGAGCGTTCGAACGTCCTCACCTACTGCGTGGAGCTGCCGACGCCGCTCGAGGACCGGGACGCCCTCAAGGAGGTGCCGTGGGACCAGCACCCGAACCCGAACACCAAGTTCAAGGTCAACGCGGGCAAGGTCCTCTGGATCCTGACGAACTCGTACCCCGGGCAGTCCATGGACAAGGTCCAGGCGAAGTTCGGCAAGCAGTTCGACAAGAAGGAGACGATCGCCGCCACGCAGGCCGCGATCTGGCACTTCAGTGACGAGGCTGAGCTCGACGGCGACAAGAACGACCCCGACGTCATCAAGCTGTACGAGCGCCTGGTCAAGGACGCCACGGCGAACGAGATCAAGGAACAGCCGAAGCCGACGCTGGAGATCGAGCCCGCCTCGAAGTCCGGCGAGTCCGGCGAGAAGATCGGCCCGTTCAAGGTCACGACCACGGCTTCCGAGGTCAAGCTGACCGCGAACCTCCCCGTGGGTGTCACCCTCACCGACAAGGACGGCACCCCGCTCGCCGTGCAGAAGCAGGGTGACAAGGTCGCCGTCAAGGCCGCGGGTGAGAAGGTCTCCGAGTTCTTCGTGAACGTCCCGGAGAAGACTCCGACGGACAGCGCCACGATCAAGCTCTCGGCAGAGGCCGAGCTCGCGATCGGCCGTCTCTTCGTCGCGCACAACAAGGACAAGGAAGACGTGGCGCAGTCGCTCGTCGTCGCGCAGCCGCAGAAGGCCAAGGTCGAGAAGGAGGCCAAGGCCGACTGGAAGCTCAAGGTCGTTCCGCCGTCGTCCTCCTCGAGCACGCCGCCGACCACGACCACGACCACGACCACGACGACGCCGGAGACCACCACTCCGACCACCACCTCCTCCACCCCGGCCAACCCGGCTCCGGGTGGCGGCGAGGACGACCTCGCGTCGACCGGTGCGTCGATCCTGTGGCCGCTGCTCGGCGGTCTGGTCCTCGTCGGCGCCGGTGTCGGTGCGCTGTTCGTGGTCCGTCGCAAGAAGGCCGGCGCCTGATCTAGGCAGCTGGCCCCACAGACGAACGCCCCCTGGTTCCGCGCCGGAGCAGGGGGCGTTTGCCATTCTCAGAAGGACTTACCGGCGGCTGAAGCCCGCCACGTAGATGTCGCCGTCAGCGATGGCGACATCCCGGTTGGACGAGGCCCCCGAGAAGATCGCACGAGCGGGGTCGCGGAAGTTCTCCACGATCTCGACGCGCTGCACCGGCTTGGCCGTCGGGATGACGGTCTCCGGTGACCAGAAACGGCCCAGCCGCACCAGGTACGTGTTCACGTTCGGCTTGCCGTCCTCGGTGGCGTAGACGCGCCAGGTGAACGGGTCCACCTTCTCGACCTCACGGGTGCGCAGGCCCCGTGCGACCTCCTTGGTCTCCCAGCCGCGACCGTTCCAGGTGGACAGGTAGTTGCGCAGCGGGCCACCGGCCTCGTCGCCCATGAACCACAACAGGAACGGCTGACCCAGGATCGTGCCGACCTGCTGGATGTAGTCGGGCGACTTCACGTTGTTCGGCAGGGTCAGCGGGGTCTCCGCGACTTTCAGGTGCTTCTCCTGGTCGGCGTCGTCGATCTGGGTGCCCAGGTCCTTGCCGGACGCCGAGTAGAAGTGCCGGTTCTGCGGGTCGAACCACGTGTAGTAGATGTTGCGGTGGTAGCGGTCGTGCTTGTTGCCCTCGGGCCCACCGCCGGCGAGCGTGTAGACGATCCGCACGCGGCCGTTCTCCTCCTGGCGGAGCTGGCCGATGTAGATCTCGTTCATGTTGTCCGGGCGAGCGGTCGAGCCGATCGCGAAGCGGTCCCCGGTCAGCTCCGTGGAGGTCTTCCACGTCTTGCCGTTGTCCTTGGACACCACGTAGAGCATCGGACGCGTGTCCGTCGGCGTGGTGCCGTCGAGGTCGCGGGTCGTCTCGCGGTAGAAGACGTAGATCGTGCCGTCGCGCGTGACGAACGGCATCGGGTACGTGGCCGCGTTCTTCGAGATCAGCGTCTCTTCCCAGACGCCGTCGGCCGAGTTCGGCCGGGGCGAACGGGACATGCGCAACTCGACGTTGTGCATCCCGCGGAAGATGAGCAGGTGCCCGTCCCTGGCCTGGACCATGGTCGGGTAGTTGTGCGCGTCCGACGCACCGTCCGCGATCCGGTTCGGAGTGGACCAGGTGGACTTGCGGTGGTCGTACGACTGGACGTAGCTGTCCTCGTACTGACCGGCCCACGAGATGAACGTCTTCTGCGCCTTCTTGTCGTGGACGCCGCCTGCGACCGGACGCCGGTCACTGCGGGCCGCGACGCTCGTGGCCGTGGTCGTCACCGTGAACTTCGCTTTCCCCTGAACATCGGCCGTGGCGTTGGCCGAGGAGACCGCGACGAGCGGCAACAGCAGTACTGCGGACATAACTCCACGCAGGAGCCGTGTCATGGAACTTCCTCCTGGTTCTGACCGCGACGGCGGCCGACCAGGCGGCGGTGACGACATCTTCGTTGTCACCGAGCCGACTTGTCCAGGCGCAGTTAGCGTGATCGCGGCTATCAACACGCGGGGCCCACTCGGGTACCCTGCGTCAGGGACGAAGGAGCACCACATGAACTTCGACGAGATCAAGAACAAGGCCCTGGACCTGGCCGAGCAGAACCACGAGAAGGTCGACCAGGGCATCGATGCCGCGGCGGACTTCGTCGCCGGCAAGTTCGGTCACGAAGACCAGGTCGACTCGGTTGCCGAGAAGATCAAGGACATCCTTCCAGGTGGATGAGTGAACTCCTTCAACACCACTGACGCGGGGCGGGTCACCTCCACCGGAGAGACCCGCTCTCCTTCTGCCCGCCGGCCAGAGATGTTCACCTGGCAGGGCATCCACGAGCCGCGCCTCGAGCAGGTCCGCCTGCTCCTGTCGAGCGACCAGCGCCTCCGCGCGTCGGGCCGCCTCGTCGCCGCCGGCCCCGAAGAGCAGTTCAACGCCTCCTTCGAGGTGTCCGTGGGCGAGAGCGGCCAGGTCAACCGGCTGCTGCTGCGCACGGCGACAGTGCTGGAAGAGCGCCAGTGCTCTCTCTCCCGCACCGAGGACGGCGCCTGGCTGGTCGACCACGGCCAGGGCAGCAAGCGCGAGACGTTCAACGACGCCCTGGACGTCGACGTCCAGTTCGCCGTGCTGTTCAACGCCATTCCGATCCGGCGTCTGGGGCTGCACCGCGAACCGGGCGAGCACGCGCTGCCCGTCGTGCGGGTGTCGCTGCCGGACCTGGCGGTGAAGGCCGTCACCCAGACCTACAAGACCGTGTCCGTGGGCGACGAGGTCTCGGTGGTGCGGTTCAAGAGCGGCGGGTTCGAGCAGAACATCAAGGTCGACCCCAACGGCCTGGTCGTCGAGTACCCGCTGATCTCGAAGCGGATTTAGAACCGCTCCAAGAAGTACTTCCTTCGTGGCGAGTCGCATCCAAACGATGGAAGGTGGCGGGACCGGGGTTCTAGCTTCCGACCATGCCGAAACGATTTTCGAGCGTGGTCGGTCGCTCGTTCGGTGATGGCGTCCGCGACGCCATCCGGTCCACGGGGATGACCCAGCGGCAGATCGCCGAGTTGCTCGACTGGGAAGAGGCCAAGGTCTCCGACCTCGTCAAAGGCAAGGGCGGGGTCACAGAGGTCGAGCTCGCGATGCTCCTCGGCCTCTGCCGGGTTCCCGCGGAAGACGCTCGCTACCTGCTCGCACTGTTCAGGGAGTCGCGGGAGAGGGGCTTCCTCGTCTTCCCCGAGGACGGGATCCCGGATCAGGTGCGCTCCCTGATCGACCAGGAGCGCCTCGCCAACAAGATCACCATGTGGTCGATGAACCTGATTCCCGGCCCGCTCCAGACTCCGGAGTACGTCACCGCCCTCATCGAGCGCTCTGCCCGTGCGAAGACCATCAACATCGCAGAGGTCCTCGCCGCGAAGGCGGCGCGACAAGCGATCTTCCACTACAGCAGGCAGTTCGTCTTCTACATCCACGAACAGGCGCTGCGACTGCCAGTGGGCGGTCTCAGGCTGATGCAAGACCAGCTGTTCCACGTTCTGGCGATGAACAATCGGAACTACATCACCGTCAGGGTCGTGCCGGTCGAGTTCGGAGCGCACGCAGGTCTGTCGGGCTCCTTCCAACACCTGAGCTACGAGAAGTACGAGCCCGTGGTCTTCACGGAGACCGAGAACACGAGCCTCTTCGTCGAAGACAAGGCATCCCTCGCCAAGTACGCCGACGTGATCAAGTTGCTCGACCTCCAAGCGCTCGATGCGGAAGAATCGAAGGGGCTGATCACCAGCATCTTGGCTTGAGGAGGCCCTCGGCATGTCGATGTGGCGCAAGAGCAGCTACAGCCCGGTGAACGACTGCGTCGAGGTCGGTCGTGGCGTCGGCATCCGGGACAGCAAGGCGCCGACCACGCACCTGCCCGTGTCGGACAAGGCGTGGTCGGCGTTCCTGACCGAGGTGAAGTCCGCTCGCTAGAGCATCTCTCCCAGCACCTCGGGGTCGATGACGATCGGCGCCGGCCGGTAGGCGGGCGGCTCGACCCCCATCAGCGTCCGGACCAGGAAGTCCCAGGACTTCGTCCGCACGTAGGCCATCCGGTCGATGAACAGGTGCTCGGCGCCCGGCACGATCACCATCTCGCAGTCCTTGCCGGCGGCGATCAGCGCGTCCGCCAGCCGCAGCGAGTGGTCCGGGTGCACGGTGTCGTCCATCTCGCCGTGGACCAGCAGCAGCTTGCCCTGCAGTTTGTCCGCGATCTCGACGTTGGACGCGCGCTCCCAGGCCGATGGGTTGTCTGCGCCGTCGACGTTCTCGGCCCAGCCGAGGCCGATGCACCGGGCGTCGTGCGAGCCGGACAGCGCGACACCGGCCTTGTAGGTCTCCGGGAAGGCCAGCACCGCCCGTCCCGCGGCGAACCCGCCGCCGGAGTGGCCCATCACGCCCACGCGTGCGAGGTCCATCCACGGTCGCGACTCCGCCAGCTGGTGCAGGGCCGCGACGTGGTCGTCCAGGCCGCCCGCGCCGGCCAGGTTGCCGTACGACACGTCGAGGAACGCCTTAGAACGGCCCGGCGTGCCGCGTCCGTCGATCGCCACCACCACGAAACCGAGTGCTGCCAGCGGTTCTGCGTCGAGGCCCATGCCGCCGGGGTCGAAGCACGGGTCGACTCGCGTGACCTGCGGGCCGGGATAGACGTTGTCCACCACCGCATAGCTCTGCGACGGGTCGAAGTCGCGCGGCTTGTAGAGCACGCCGTAGATGTCCGTGGAACCGTCGGCCGCCTTGACGCGGAAGCGTTCCGGGGCGGTCCAGCCCGTGGCCACCAGGCGGCTGATGTCGGCCTGCTCCAACGACACCAGCACCTCGCCGCTCCACGAACGCACGGTCGTCACCGGCGGCGTGTCCACAGTGGATGCAGAGTCGATGAAGTACTCGCCGTTCGGCGACACCGTGACGACGTGGTCCAGCGAGTCGTCCGTGACGATCGCGAACCCGCTGCCGTCGAGTCCGACCAGGCACACCGTCCGCCGGTACGGGTCCTCGGCCACCAGCCCGGAGGCCGTGAACGAGACGAGACGTCTCGTCTCGTCGACGTGCAGGATCTCGCGGACCAGCCACTGGCCGGTCGTGACCTGGCCGAGCAGCTCGCCGGTGTGCAGGTCGTAGCGGTAGAGGTGTCCCCAGCCGTCGCGCTGCGAGAACCACAGCACCTCGTTCGCGAGAACTCGCACGAGGGGCATGCCGTACATGAACTGGTTGGGGCCGACGCGGTTGGAACCCGTCTCGCTCACCACAACCCTCACCTCGCCGGTCGAGGCGTCCATCCGGTTCAGGGTCAGGGTGTGCTGGTCGCGGGGGCGGGAGAGGAAGTAGACCGCCGTGCTGTCCTCCGACCACCACGCCCAGCCCGCCATGATCGGCGAGAACTCGGGCATGAGCAGCGGCTCGCAGGAGGCGAAGGTCGTCGTGCCGGCCTCCACGTCGAACACGACCAGTTCGGCGAGGGGCATGTCCGCGTCGCCGGGGTAGGCGTAGTGCTGGGTGTGCGTGACCGGGGCGCCACCGTCGGCCGGGCGGGACTCGATCAGGTGGGTCTTGCGCACCGCGCGCTGGTCGGTGCGGTGGGCGAGGACCTTGGACGAGTCGGGTGCCCAGGCCAGGGCCGGAGGCATGTGCGGCATGCCGAACTTGTGCATCAGCGTGCCGTAGCTCATGGCGTCCGGGCCGTAGCCGTAACCGTGACCCTCGACGCCGTCCGTTGTGAGCGCCCACTCGCGGTCGCCGGAGCGCGCCCACAGGTCGTGCCCGCGCCGGGAGACGGCGACCTTGCCGTCCGGGGAGGAGACTTCCAGGGGGTTGCCCGGCGCCGCGATGAACGGCATCGGGTCGAAGCCGGGAGTGCGGGTGCCTGCCACCGGGTCGACGACGACGAACTCGCGGTCGGCTCCGTCGCGGACCTGGTACCAGAAGCGGCGGCCGTCTTCGATCCACTGTGGACGGACCTTGTCGCCGACGACCAGCTCACCGGGAGCGGCGGGGCGGCGGAGGAGTTGTTCTGCGGCTTGGTAGTGGGCGGTGGTGCTCATGGTCTCTCTCCCCAGAAGTGAGTGTGGTCAGAGGCTGCGGGCGGTGATGTCGCCGTACGACGTGGTGGCGCGGATGGTGATGCCGGCCGTGCCGTCGTTGCGCAGCGAGTTGGTGATGCGGCCGTAGGACGTGCCGGCGTCCAGCGAGGCCGAGAGTCCGGAGGCGACGGTGATGTCGCCCTTCAAGGTGCTGATCTCGGCGGAACCGTTGAGGCGGCCCACCGTGACGTCACCGGCCTGCGTCTGCACGTGGACGTTCGCGGCCTCGTCGATCTTGATGTCGCTCTGCGCGGCCTCGAAGTTGACGTCGCCGAGCCGGCCGACGCCGCGGAACTCGGCGCTGGCGGCCTTCGCCTCGACGCGGGAACCGGCGGGCAGCTGGACGGTGATCTCGACGGCCCCGGACGAGCCGAGAATCTTGTTGCCGCCCTCGGCCGTGATGCGCAGGACGCCGTCGGCGAAGTCGACCGAGATCTTCTCGGCGGCCTTCACGTCGCGGCTCTGCGAGGCGTTGGCCGGCAGGACCTCGACGGCGGTGTCGGAGCGGTCGGCGGCGATGAACTGGACGCGGCCCGCGGGGATGTCGAGAACGGCGGCGATGGGGGCGGGGGTGGCGAAGGTCTGCATCTCGGGCTCCTGTGACTCGTTGTTTCTGATGACCGAAACGCTACGTTGCGTTTCCAGATGTCACCAACAACTTCGTTGCGAAGAGAACGAGTATCACCAGTTCAAGGCCTCAATATCGTTGCAACGGGATGTAGATCTAATGCAACGATCATTGCAATGAGGTGTTGGTGAACGCTATGATCGACCCATGCCAGGAGGTCGACTCACCCAGCAGGAACGTCGCCAGATCGCCATCGGCCTGGCCGACGGCCTCGCGTACGCGGAGATCGCGAGGAGCCTCGACCGGCCGACCTCGACGATCACGCGCGAGGTGATGCGCAACGGAGGTCCGGCCGGCTACAAGGCCGACATCGCGCACCTCGCCACCGAACGCCGTGCCCAGCGCCGCAAGCAGGCCGCACCCCGGCGGCAGGTGGTCGAGCGTGCCGACGGACGCGACCCCGAGGCCGTGCGGGAGTTCGAGGAGGTGTTCTCCGGCATCTTCATGGGGCAGGGCCTGTCGAAGATGCCGGCCCGGGCGCTCGCGAGCCTCTACTCGACCGACTCCGGCAGCCTGACCGCGTCAGAACTGGTGGGGCACCTGGGAGTCAGTCCGGCGTCGGTCTCGAAAGCCATGTCCTACCTGGAGAGCCAGGGCCTGATCGGGCGCGTGCGCGACGAACGCCGTCGCGAACGTTACGTCGTTGACGACGGCGACATCTGGTACCAGTCGATGATCGCGAGCGCGGCCGGTACGACCACGCTGGCCGAGGCCGCGCGCCAGGGCGTCAGCAGCCTCGGCCCCGGCACGCCCGCGGCCGTCCGGCTGGAGAACATCGCGCGGTTCCTCGACTTCGTCAGCGAGAGCATCGTCCGCGCCGCCGAACAGGCGCGCGACATCCTCCACTCCAAGCGCTAGCCCCTGTCCTGCAGGTCTCGTCCGCGACAGTCGCGGCCGAGGGCCCCGGAGGCGGCACCGCCGCAAAGCCCGAATACGCCCGGTATGAGGGCATTGCGGCGGCACCGCCTCCGGGTCTCTCGACCGTGACTCTCATCGAACGGACCTGCAGGACAGGGCCTAGACGCGGACCGCGACCGCCACGCCCTGGCCGACACCGACGCACGCCGCCGCGATGCCGACGCCGCCACCACGAGCCCGCAGGTGGCGGCACAGGTCGATGATCACGCGGGGCATCGAGGCGCCGAGCGGGTGCCCGTAGGCGATCGCGCCGCCGTGGACGTTGACCTTCTCCTTGTCGATCTCGGGAAGGTGGTGCACCACGGACAGGGCCATCGCCGCGAAGGCCTCGTTGATCTCCCACAGGTCGACCTGGCCGGCCTCGAGGTGCAGGCGCTTCACCAACTTCCGGATCGCCGAGACGGGCGCGATCGTGAACCGGTGCGGTTCCTCGCCGGTCGTCGCCGACCCGAGCACCTCGCCCAGCGGTTCCACACCCAGCTCGGACGCAATCGCTTCCGTGCCGAGCAAAGCAGCGAGTGCGCCGTCGTTCAGCGGAGACGCGTTGCCCGCCGTCACCGACCCGTTCTCCGAGAACGCGGGCTTCAGCTTCGCGAGCTTCTCGAGGCTGGTGTCTGCGCGGACGTTCTCGTCGCGCCGGACCGCCGTCCCGTCCGGCAGCTGCACGGGGAACGCGAACCCCTCGTGCACGCCCGCGTCCCAGGCGGCAGCGGCACGACGGTGCGAGCGGAGGGCGAAGTTGTCCATCTGTTCGCGCGTGATCCCGAGCTCGTGAGCCACGTTCTCGGCGGCCAGTCCCAACGGGACGGTGTAGTGCTTGGGCATCCGCGGGTTCACGAGCCGCCAGCCCAGCGCCGTCGACACCGTCTCCAGCCGGTCCGGGAAGGCCTTGTCCGGGCGGGCCGTCACGAATGGCGCCCGCGACATCCCCTCGACACCACCGGCGACGATCAGGTCGGCGTCCCCGGTGATCAGCGCCCGAGCGCCCTGGATGATCGACTCGCCGCCCGAGGCGCACAGCCGGTTCAGCGTCACGCCCGGCACCGAGACCGGCAGGCCCGCCAGCAACGCGGCCATGCGGGCGACGTTGCGGTTGTCCTCGCCGGCGCCGTTCGCGTCACCCAGCAGCACGTCGTCGATGCGCGCCAGGTCGAGTGACGGGTAGCGGCGCAGCAGGTCGACGATGGGCAGCGCCGCGAGGTCGTCCACCCGGATGCCGGACAGACCTCCCCGGTACCTGCCGAACGGCGTGCGGGCGGCGTCGATGATCAGTGCGCGTGCCATGTGCTCCATCTTGGAGCAATCAGGCTTTGAGCAAAAAAGGAACGTAACCCGTTTCGGGGTGCACTTCTGAATCGGTGCTGAAGGCCTTCACCTCGATGGCGTGCGCTCCGGCGGTCAGCGCGCCCGTGTTCAGTGAAATCCGCCACCGGCCCGCCGCGGCAGGTCCGTCCGCTGTGGTCGGGATGGTCGCGACGTGGTTGCCGTCGAGCCTGATCTCGAACCCGGCGAGCCCCGCCACGGACGCGTCGAGGGCGTTGACGCGCACCTCCAGGACCACGCGGCCGCGGTTGAAGGCGGCACCGTTCTCGATGGGCTGGCCACTGGCGTCCAGGACCTCGGGGATCGGGTCGGCGAGCGTCGGTTTCGCGTCCACCAGCGGTGTCTCGGACTCGCGCCGGGCGTTGCTCTTGGGACCGGTCAGCTCGACGTCGGTGTGGGTGATCTGGACGCGTTCCTCGGTGACCAGCTGGACGTTCAGGCTGTCGGTGAAGGCCTCGGCCGGGAGGTCGGCGACGGCCGGGTACTCCGCGCCCGGCTTCCACGGCGAGCCCTCGACGGCCGGCCTGAGCGGCACCTGGACGCCGTTGACCTTGACCGCGGTGATGGGCGAGCTCTCGCGCGACGGGATCACGGCGATGCGCAGCTGACCTGCGGTGACGTCCGCGATGGGGCTGCTGCTGGTGCTGACCGGACCGTCCACGCGCACCTGCGGTGTCGGGCCGGTGAGCGGGACGTCGGCCTTGGCGGTGCGGTAGCCGATCAGGTCGACGCCGGCGCGGATCCGGTCGCCCGCCAGCGCCGCGACGCCGACCAGGGCCGTCGCCTCGCGCCACTGCGGCACGAACGGCGAGGTGGCGACGACGTCGCCGTCGCGCACGACCTGGACACCGGCGGGCGTCAGCACGACCTCCCAGCGCACCGTCACGCCCGGCACCGCGGCCGGGATCGGCTTGACCGGCGTGCCGTCCGGGACCAGTTCGACGATCGAGTTGCCGGAGTTGTCCGTGGAGATCGTGGCGCGGACGGTGTTCGGCGGCACCGGTTCGCCCTGCACGCTGACCGGGCCCGGCACGAGGTCGAGCAGCAGCTTGCCGCCGGTGCTCGGGGCGTCGGTCTCGATCACCAGACGGCTCTCGTCGTCGTTGCGGACGAACGGCGTGCGCGACCTCAGCGTCACCGCGCGGGTGCCGCAGCTGCTGCTGATCACGAGCCGGTCGTCGTCGTCCCCGTCGCCCGAGGTGGCACGGGCGCAGTCGGTGCGCTTGGAGAGCCTCCAACGCTGCGGATCGGGCTCGGTCCGGCTGTCGAAGCGGTCGACGAACGTGTACGGGGCGGTGTCGGCGCGCGGGGTCGCCTTGGTCGTGACGGGCTGCGAGCGCTGGCCGAACGCGTCGACCGCGCGGATGTCGATCTGCTGCTCGCGCCCGTTCTCCAGGCCGTTGAGCTGGGTACCGGGCCGGGTGACGAGCTTGACCTGCTCGCCCCACCGCACCTCGTACGCGGGCGCGTCGCCGGTCCAGTTGAGCTGGATCTTGTGGTGACCGGCCCGCGCGACGACACCGGCCGGGGTGGCCGGGCGGTTCTGCGGACCCGGCACCAGGATCTTCTCCGCCGCGTACGCCTTGAGCTTCGTCGGCGGAGGGGGAGCCGTGGGCAGGTCGCCCCCGCCGGTGTCGCGCAGGACGATCACGCCCGCCACCAGCGCGAGTCCCGCAACAACGAGGACGACCCGCTTCATAGCGGTCACGCTAAGGCGTTCACCCCAGCTCGAACACGGTTTCCGCGATAACGGGTTCGCCACCGTCCGCCGGAAGGACGCTGAGCTTGAGCCGAGCGAGCGACCCCGGGGTCAGGTTCTTGGTGTCGAGCCAGAACTCGTGCCTGCCGGGGACGCCAGGACCCTGCTCGTTGGTGGGCAGCGCGACGATCCGCCTGCCGTCCAGCTCGAGCTCGATGCCGCGGTGGCCGATGTCGTTGACCTCGGCCGTGACGAGGACGCGTCCCTTGCCGGGCAACGGCTGCGGGGGCTTCGCGCCGTCCTCGTGCATGACGTGCAGCCGGGGGCCGCCGGTCTTGATGCCGCCGGGCCGGTCCACGAGCCGGGGGAGCGCGCCGGGACGGCTCTCGGGCTTGCGGATGATGACGAGCCGCGCGTCCTGGGCAGCGATCTTCCCGGCGTCGAGAGGCACGTCGGTGATCGTGACCTGCTTGTCCTCTCCGGCCCTGACGAGCTTCACGGCGACGACGTCCTGCGGCAGTGCGACGTCCTGGTCGAGCGGGACGACCTCGGTGGGCACGACGCGTTCCGGCACGCCCCCGACGCCGAACGCGTCCAGGAAGCCGCCGCCGTCGATGCGGATCCTCGGGTGCACCACCCGTTCCGCGATCGCGACGGGCTCGTAGGCGACCACGACACCGTCCCGCAGCGCGACCACCGCGTCCGGCAGCACCCGCATCTCCCAGCGGTGCCGCACGCCCGCGACGAGTCCGGTCATGGGCGAGTCGCCGAGGGTGACCTGCTTGCCGGTGCGGGGCAGTTCGGGGTCCGCGATGATCCGCGTGCCCTGCGTCGTGATGTCCAGGCTGACCGCGCCCCTGGGCTGCACCTCGGTCTCGGGCAGGTACTGCCACGGGTCGGGCAGCAACGTCAGCCGCACGTGACTCGACTCGACCGCGCCCGCGACGCTGATGATCGCCCGGCCGGTCGCGCCGTCGTTCGCCGGCACGCCGAAGCGGATGGGCGTGTTCGACTGGAAGGCCGCCATCGGGCAGTCCACGTCGATGCGCTTGCCCGGCCCGAACGGCCTGAGTCCGAGGCAGTCCGGCTCCGCCTCGACCCGCCACTTGCGCGGGTCGAGCGCTTCCGGGCCGCCGAACTTGTCCGGCTGGCCGACGAGCTGGTCGGCCCACTTGCCGTTGTAGAGGTCCTGGGGCTTCGCGGCGATCTTGAGCGGCTCGCTGCGCTTGCCGGTGGCGCTCACCGCCCGGATCTCGACCTGGGTCTCCTGCTCGGGATCGAGCCCCGGCAGTTCGACCTCGGGGGTGGGCACCAACTGCTCTTTGCCGTTCCAGCGCACCTCGTAGGCGGACGCCGAGCCGTTCCACGCGATCTGCACCGCGTCGGCGTCGAGCGCCTGGGCCTTCGGGTTCGCGGGCTTCACCGGTTCCTGGAGCGCGACGACCTCGACGCCGTCCGCGACTTCCTTCTTGAGGGTGTCCGGCGCGTCACCGCTGCGGAGCGCCACGACGGCGGCGACGACGAGAGCGAGACCACCGAGCCCACCGGCGAGTGTCCGTCGATCCACCCGGCGACCCTACGATGTTTCCGCTTGGGCGGTGCTGCCGTTCAGACCAACCACACGTCCGCCACGAGAGCCAAGATTGCGCAGTGCCGCGAGTGCTCCCGGCTTGGTCAGGTCGATCGTGATCGGGGTGCGGTCCGGCTGGCTGACCAGCGCGTTCCGGCCTTCGTGACCAGCCTCGATCGTCTTGGCGAGGCCTCCGGTGGACGCCAGCGAGCCCCTGGCCGCGCCGAGCCTGCCCAGTGCGTCGTCGACCGCCATCAGCAGCGCGTCCCGGTTCCCCTCGCACATCGCCCTGACGAGCTCGGGACGGCTGCCCGCGACCCTCGTGCCGTCCCCGAAGCTGCCGGCCGCGAGCGCCATCGCGAGTGGTCCGCCGTCGGCCCCGACCGCCGCGAGGATCGCCGCCATGATGTGCGGGAGGTGGCTGATCCGCGCCACGGCCTCGTCGTGTTCCTCGGGCGTCGTCGGCACCACGTGCGCCTTCAGGTCGAGCGCGAGCCGGATGACGTCGTTGAGGTGGTCGTCGGCCTCCTCGGGCGTGACGACCCAGGCGGCGTTGTCGAAGAGGTTCGCGCTGCCCGCGTCCCACCCGCTCCTGCTCGTGCCGGCCATCGGGTGCCCGCCGACGAAGCGCGCGTGCGGCGCGTACCGGTGCACTGCGTCGTGCACCGGTCCTTTGACGCTCGTGACGTCCGTGAGTCTCGTGCCCGCGGGGACCTTGCGCAGCAGGTCGGGCAACGCGGGCAGCGGCACGGCGAGAACGACGAGTGCCTCGGGGCTCCGGCCGAGGGCTTCGTCCACGCTCACGATGTCGAAGCCCTCAGCGCGTGCCTTGTCCGCGTCCTCTTTGCTCGCCGTCGCACCCCACACCGTGCGCCCGGCAGCCTTGGCGGCTCGCAGCACGGAGCCGCCGATCAGTCCCAGTCCGATCACGCACACGTCTCGCACGGCGTCCATCATTCCGTGTGACGCGTACCTGCAACTAGCGGAGGGCGTCCAGCGCGAACGCCGCGTACATCGCGACCCCGTGCTCCATGGCGGCCTCGTCGAACAGCACCCGGTTCGAGTGGTTCGGCGCGGCCTCCTCCAGGTCGATCCCGCGAGGGCACGCGCCGAGGAACGCCAACGCCCCGGGAACCCGCTGCAGCACGTAGGAGAAGTCCTCCGCGCCCATCAGCGGGTCCTGCATCGGCTCACTCCACGAAGCACCCATCGCCGTGGCCGCCAGGTCCACCACGTGCTGGCCGACGACGGCGTCGTTCACCGTCACCGGATACCCCGGCACGATGTTGACCTCGGCGTGGCAGCCGTACGCGGCGGCGGTGTGCTTGACGGCCTGCTTGAGCTCCTTGTGGACCAGGATCCGCGTCTCCTCCGACAACGTCCGGATCGTCCCGTCGAGGGTCGCGACCTCGGGGATGATGTTCGTCGTCGTACCGGCGTTGATCTGCGCGACCGTCACCACCGCGGGCTGGTGCACGCTCACCCGCCGTCCGAGCATCGTCTGGATCGCCCCGACCATCGCGGCGGCCGCGGGCACCGGGTCCAGCGCGTTGTGCGGCATCGCGCCGTGCCCGCCGCGGCCCTTCACGTGCACGTGGAACGAGTCCGCGGACGCCATCATCGGCCCCGGCCGGCAGGTCACCACGCCCGACTTCATCGTGGACGTGATGTGCAGCGCGAACGCCTTCTCCACGCCGTCGTCGAGCAGCCCCTCCTCGATCATGTGCCGGGCGCCGTGATGCCCCTCCTCGCCCGGCTGGAACATGAACAGCACGCGGCCCTTGAGCGCATCACGCCGGTCCGACAGCAGCCGGGCGGAGGCGGCCAGCATCGCCACGTGCGTGTCGTGACCGCAGGCGTGCATGTTGCCGTCCACTTCGGACGCGAACGGCAGCCCCGTCTCCTCCTGGAGCGGCAGGCCGTCCATGTCGCCGCGCAGCAGCACCGTCGGCCCCGGCCGGTCACCCTCGAGGACCGCCACGACCGAGGTCGTCGACTCGCCCTTCGTGACCTTGACAGGCAACCCCTCCAGCGCGTGCAGGATCGCAGCCTGCGTCTTGGGGAGCTGAAGTCCCTGTTCAGGGTGCCGGTGGATCTGACGACGCAGCGCCACCGTGCGGGGCTGCAGCGAGCGTGCCCCTTCGAGCAGTCCGGCGAGACGCGGGTCCGGCGTAGTTGTGCTCATCTCCCGATGGTGCCACCACCTCGGCTACCGGGAAGGTCGTCTGGGCCCTACGGTGTGCACATGACACAGCAGGAGCCGGTCAACGGCTTCGCGGTCGCGGTCGTCCGAGAGGACGGCCGCTGGCGGTGCAGCAGGATGGACAGCTCCGCGCTGTCGGAGCTGGACGCGGCTATCACGGAGCTGCGCCAACTGAGGTCGACCGGAGCCGTGTTCGGACTCCTCGCCGTCGACGACGAGTTCTTCATCATCCTGCGTCCCGTGCCGGGTGGCGTCGCGCTGCTGCTGTCCGACGCGGCCGCGGCCCTCGACTACGACATCGCGGCCGACGTCCTCGACCTCCTGCGCGTCGACCCACCGGACGAGGAGGACAACGAGCTCTGGCCAGAAGGCGACCTCGGCGTCCTGACCGACCTGGGCATGCCCGCGCACGAACTCCAGATCATCGTCGACGAGGTCGACCTCTACCCGGACGAGCAGCTCCAGATGATCGCCCAGCGCATCGGCTTCATCGACGAGTTCACGAAGCTGCTCGACACGATCCAGGCGTGATCTCCTCAGAGGACATGGTCCGAGCCGCCCTGAAAGCGGCCGCGAACGCAGGCGCGGACGTCCCGATCGGCGCCGTCGTCTACGCACCGGACGGCACCGTGCTGGCCGAGGCCTGCAACGCCCGCGAGACCCTGGGCGACCCGACCGCACACGCCGAGATCCTGGCCCTGCGCGCCGCCGCGTCCAGGTACGGCGACGGCTGGCGCCTCGACGGCTGCACCCTCGCGGTGACCTTGGAACCCTGCACCATGTGCGCCGGCGCCCTGGTGCTCGCCCGCGTGTCGCGTCTCGTCTTCGGTGCCTGGGAGCCCAAGACCGGCGCCGTGTCCTCGCTGTGGGACGTCGTGCGCGACCGCCGGCTCAACCACCGGCCGGAGGTGCAGGGCGGCGTGCTGGAACAGGAGTGCGCTGACCTGCTCGAACGCTTCTTCCGGACCCAGCGTTAAGCCAGTCGCGCGGGCTGTGTATTGTTCTTACCGGTGGCGTGTCCGAGCGGCCGAAGGAGCACGCCTCGAAAGCGTGTGAGGTGAAAGCCTCCGTGGGTTCAAATCCCACCGCCACCGCTGTTGAAGGGCCCCGGAGCGATCCGGGGCCCTTCTTGCATTCTTCTTCAGCAGCGCAGCGAGGTCTCGGAAACGATGGTGGCCAGGCGTTCCCGGTAGCTCAGCGAGCCCATGGTCAAAAACGCACGCGCTCCAGCAGCAGTGAGAGCAGGTCCGCGTCCCCGAACACCTCCAGCCCGTCCACCGTCCGCCGCCGGTACACGGCCAGCACCAGGTCGACGACGGGACCACGCAACGCCACGGACGCCTTCGCGTGGCCCTCCTCGACCACCGGTGAGGGACCGGTGAGATCGATCACGAACTCCGCCTCGGCGTCCGTGGCGTGCAGGTGCACGGTTCCGGAACCGGCGAGGGCGGCGGTCTCGGCAGGCCACCGCTGGAACGCGTAGGGCAGTGCGAGACCGGTCCACTCGCGCAGTGTGTCCTGGGCGATCTCCGGGTCCAGCGAGAACGGCACGCCCAGGGCGTTGCACACGTCCCACCTGTGGATCACTGTCTCGTGCGCCATCCGCCGCGACCACACCCGCGGGCCGGGGTGGCCGTTCAGCGGCGCGATCATCTCGTCCGGGTCGACCTCCCGCAGCACCTCCGCGAGCGACGCCGCGCCCTCTCGCAGCCAGGGGATCAGCACGGACGCGCGTTCACCCTCATACGACGACAGGAGTTGCGCGCCGTTGCGCGAGAAGTCGATCTCCGGAAGTCTGTCGCGGAGCATCGAGTCGGCCCAGCGGTGTGCGTGGCCGACGTGGCGCAGCAGTTGGTTGAGGGTCCAGTCCGGAGTCGACGGGACCTGTATGCCCAGGTCAGCGTCGTTCAGGGTAGAGACCAGCAGGTCGGTCTGGTTGATGATCTCGGCGCAGCGGCGCTCGTAGCTCAGAATCCCCACACGTCTGAATGTAGGGACGCCGGCCTGTGCCTGGGAGGGGCCCACCGGCCGGCGTTCCGAGAGTGAGCATACACCATGATCGAACACTTGTTCGAGTGATCATTGATGGGCCAACCGGTTAACCGTTAGTAACAACGGCTACCAAAGCTCACCCGATCGGGGAAAGATGCGTCGGTCCGCCGCATCCCCTGGAGGAAGTTTTGAGACCCACCCTGCCCGTCGTCGGGACAGCGGTGGCGGCACTCGTGCTCGCCGCCGTCCCCGCCGTCGCCGCACCCAGCTCCGACGCGCTGATCTCCGAGGTCTACGGAGGCGGCGGCAACTCCGGCGCCACGCTGACGCAGGACTTCGTCGAGCTCGCCAACAAGGGCACGAGCGCGGTCAGCCTGGACGGCTACAGCGTCCAGTACATCTCGGCCACCCCCGGCGCGACCACGCAGTGGGGTGTCACCCCGCTGACCGGCTCGATCGCGCCCGGCAAGACGTTCCTCGTCGCCGAGGCCAAGGGCACCGGCGGCACCGTCGAGCTGCCGGCCCCGGACGCCACCGGCACGATCGCCATGAGCGGCACCAACGGCACCATCGCGCTGGTCTCCGGCACCACGGCGCTGACCTGCAAGACGGCCGCCGACTGCGCCGCGGACGCGCGGGTCAAGGACCTCGTCGGCTACGGCACGGCGGTCGTGCGCGAGGGCACCGCGACGGGCGCGCTGAGCAACACCAGCTCGGCGTCGCGCAAGGCCGGGCTCCCCGACACGGACGACAACGCCGCCGACTTCGCCGTCGGCAACCCCACCCCGACCAACTCCAAGGGCGAGACCCCGGGCGGCGGCGACCCGGATCCCGGTCCCGACCCGGACCCCACCCCCGGCGACAAGCGCATCCACGACATCCAGGGCGTCACGCGCATCTCGCCGCTGAACGGCCAGAAGGTCACCAACGTCCCCGGTGTCGTCACCGGCACGCGCGCCACGGGTGACCGCGGCTTCTGGATCCAGGACACGACCGGCCCCGACGCCGACCCGCGCACCAGCGAGGGCGTCTTCGTCTACACCGCGGGCAGCGCCCCGACCGTCGCGGTCGGCGACAGCGTGCTGGTCAGCGGCACGATCGCGGAGTACCGGCCGGGTGGCGAGACGGGGTCCAACCAGACCCTCACCGAGATCACCGCGCCGACCACGATCACCGTCTCCAAGGGCAACCCCGTCCCGGCGCCGGTCGTCGTGAAGAACATCCCGGCCGGCTACCTGCCCGCGCCGGGCGGCAGCATCGAGCAGCTCCCGCTGGAGCCCGCGAAGTACGGCCTCGACTACTTCGAGTCCCTCGAAGGCACGCTGGTCCAGGTCGACGACGCCCGCGTCGTGGGCCCCAGCAACAACTTCGGCGAGGTCTGGGTGACGGTCAACCCCGACCAGAACCGCAACCAGCGCGGCGGCACCACGTACACCGCCTACGACCAGGCCAACAGCGGCCGCTTGAAGATCAAGACCGTCGGCGGGCTGCCCGCCGCCGACGTCGGTGACGTGTTCGCCGGCGCGACCGTGGGTGCCATCGAGTACACGAACTTCGGCGGTTACACGCTGGCCGCTCTGACGCTCGGCGCGCACACGTCGTCCAACCTGCAGCGCGAGATCACCGCGCAGCAGAAGGAGTCCGAGCTCTCGGTCGCGACCTACAACGTCGAGAACCTCGACCCGTCCGACCCGCAGGTCAAGTTCGACCGGCTCGCCGAGGGCGTCACGACGAACCTGCGCAGCCCGGACGTCGTCGTGCTGGAGGAGATCCAGGACAACAACGGCGCGACCAACGACGGTGTCGTCGCGGCGGACCAGACGCTGCAGAAGTTCTCCGACGCGATCGTCGCCAAGGGCGGCCCGCGCTACCAGTGGCGTCAGATCGACCCGGAGAACCTCAAGGACGGCGGCCAGCCGGGCGGCAACATCCGAGTCGGCTTCTTCTTCAACCCGCAGCGGGTGTCCTTCGTGGACCGTCCCGGCGGTGACTTCAAGACCCCGGTCCAGGTCGTGAAGAAGAGCGGCCGTGCGGCGCTTTCCGTGTCACCGGGCCGCATCGACCCGTTGAACGACGCGTGGGAGAACAGTCGCAAGCCGCTCGCCGGCGAGTTCAAGTTCCGCGGCCGCACGATTTTCGTGGTGGCGAACCACTTCGCCTCCAAAGGCGGCGACGAGGCCATCCACGGCCGCAACCAGCCCCCGAACCGCACCTCCGAGGTGCAGCGCATCAAGCAGTCGGCATCGCTCAAGGCGTTCACGGAGCAAATCCGCGCGATCGACAAGGGCGCCAACGTCGTCCTCGCCGGTGACCTGAACGACTACCAGTTCTCGCCCGCGCTCAAGACGCTGACCGGTGACGGCAACCTCAAGGCGCTGATCGAGTCGCTGCCCGCCAACGAGCGGTACAGCTACGTCTTCGAGGGCAACTCGCAGACGCTCGACCACCTCGTGATGAGCAAGAACATCACGCGCTTCAGCTACGACGTCGTCCACATCAACGCCGAGTTCGCCGACCAGGCGAGCGACCACGACCCGCAGATCGTCCGCGCCCGCCCGTCCACGGGTGACGCGAACGTCGACAGGATCGTGTTCGCGCTCGAGGACCTCATCGACTGCCTGAAGAAGTAGGCACGGGCCAGTGGCCGCTACCTCAGGAGCTTTCCATCCGAGGTGGCGGCCACTGTCGCCACCACCATCTCCGCGGCGATGGCAGCGTGAATCGCCACCACAGCGGGAGATTGCGCTTCGGCGATCTGCTTCGCACGGGCGGTCAGCTCGTGCCTGTCGCCGTGGAAGACCTTGTGCACGGACCTCGCCGCGTGCAGCAACGAGATCAACGCTCCAGCACGCCAATCCGGTGCCCGATGTCCGAACAGCACGCTGCCGACCGCCGTGCGCACCTCACCCACCACCGCCGGGTTCCGGATCACGAAGCCGCCGAACAGCCGCTTCTCCACACCGAGAACGCCGCGCGCCTCCAGTCCCGCCATCACGTTGTTCCGGACGTGCAGCCGGATCCGCTGGACGGCTCGTCGCGGAGTCAGGGGCGCCCGCAGCCGGGTCAGTGACTCGTGGAGGAACGGGTGCGGCAACGGTGTCGGATCAGGAACCCAGAGCTGCCGGCCGTTCGGGTCGTAGGCGAGGCGCCCGGAACGCACCAACTCGACCAGCATCGCGCCCGACAGCGCGTTCCCGACGGTCTCGGCGCCGGCCAACGCCTGTCCGGTCCGCTCGTCGACGTGCAGCAGCAACAGATCCTCGGGCAGCACGCCGCGTCATCCACCCTGGGACGCGGCGGCAGCGGCCGTTGCGGCCACCACACCGGCCTGGATCGCCTCGACCGCCCTGCGCACGGCGTCACCCGCCCAGTTGCCGGCGGCGATGTCCTTGGCCCGCTTGTTCATGTCGCGCTTGTCGCCCTCGACGACCTTGTGCAGGGACTTCACCGCGTACAGCAACGTGATCAACGCGCCGGTCCGCGCATCCGCTCCCCGGTACCCGAGCGCGACCTCGCCGACCGCCTTGCGCACGCCGCCGGCCGCGGTCTCGTCGGTGATCACGTAGCGCTTCGCCGGGAAGATCCCGAGCACCTTCCTCGGCTCCACCCGCACGACGCCACGGCCTTCGAGTTGCGCGGCCACGTTGTCGCGCACCTTCTTGCGCAGCCGTTCCACGGCCCGTTGCGGCTTCATCGGCTTGTCGAACCGTGCCATCGACTTCTGCAGCAACGGGTCCTTCAACGGCGTCGGATCGACGACCTGGAGCTTCTTGCCGTTGGGATCGAACGCGACGCGCCCCGAGCTCACGAGCTCGATCAGCACGGCGCCCGCCAGCGCGTTCTCCACCGACGAGGAGTCGGTGCGCAGCTTGCCGTTCTGCTCGTTGATGAACAACAGCATCAGGTCTTCAGGCAGCATGCCCTCACAATGCACCAAGGGCGCCGAACGTTGAACGTTCGGCGCCCTTGTCAGCGAGCGGAGGATACGGGATTTGAACCCGTGAGGGGGTGAACCCAACACGATTTCCAGTCGTGCGCACTAGGCCGCTATGCGAATCCTCCGTGGAGAACCTTACCGGACGGGTGTTCCGGGGCCCAAAACGGGGGTCGCCGGAAAAAGTTCGGTGGCCCGTGTCGATCTGGCGGCAGCCCGCTCGTCGTGATCCCGTAAGACCGGACCGAGGAGGGCAACCGTGAAGTACATGCTGATGATCTACGCGGCCGCTGACCAGCAGGCGAGCTGCACGGTCGAGGACTGGATCGCCTACGAGAAGGAGATGAAGGACGCGGGCGTCCTGGTCTCCGGGCACTCGCTGGCCGACCTGGTCACCGCGACCACCGTCCAGGTCGGACAGGACGGGAAGCGCACCGTCACCGACGGCCCGTTCGCCGAGACCCGGGAGGTGCTCGGCGGCTACGACGTCATCGACGTGCCCGACCTCGACGCGGCGCTGGAGTGGGCCGCGAAGTGTCCCGGCTCGCGTGACGGCGGGGCGGTCGTGGTGCGGCCCATCGCCGAGTTCGACTTCTGAGTCGGGCGCGATGAACGTCGGGCAGGTGTTCCGGGAGGAACGCGGCAGGCTGCTCGCGACGCTGGTCAAGCGCTTCGGCGACCTCGACCTGGCCGAGGAGGTCACCTCCGACGCCATCGAGGCGGCGCTGAAGCACTGGCCGGTGGACGGGGTGCCGGACCGGCCCGGCGCGTGGTTGCTCACGACCGCGCGCCGCAAGGCCGTCGACCGGTTGCGGCGCGACCAGGTCCACGCGGCCCGGCTGGCGTTGTTGCAGGTGGAGGTCGACCGCGCGGATCCGCCGGCCGGGGACGGCCTGCCGGACGAGCGGCTGGAGCTGTTCTTCACGTGCGCGCACCCGGCGCTGGCCGAGGAGGACCGCGGCGCGCTGACGTTGCGCTGCCTGGCCGGCTTCACGACGCCCGAGGTCGCGCGGGCCTACCTGGTGCCGGTCACGACCATGCAGCAGCGGATCGTGCGCGCGAAGAAGAAGATCAAGGAAGCGCGCATCCCGTTCCGCGTGCCGGACCCGCACGAGCTCCCGGAACGCCTGCCCGGCGTGCTGCAGGCCGTCTACTCGATCTTCACCGAGGGCTATGCGGCCCAGCGGGACGACCTGGCCGGCGAGGCCATCCGGCTGGCGCGGATCCTCCAGGGCCTGCTGCCCGACCGCGAGGTCACCGGCCTGCTGGCGTTGATGCTGCTGATCCACGCCCGCCGCGACGCCCGCGCCGAGCTGCTGGAGGACCAGGACCGTTCGCTCTGGGACCGCGACATGATCAACGAGGGCAGCGCGCTGGCCGAACGGGCGCTGACGGGCGGGTACGGGCCGTACGGCGTGCAGGCGGCGATCAACGCGTTGCACGACGAGGCGCCGGACTTCGACGGCACCGACTGGCCGCAGATCGTGGCGCTCTACGACGTGCTGACCAAGCTCGCGCCGTCACCCGTCGTCGCTCTGAACAGGGCCGCCGCGATCGCCATGCGCGACGGCGCCGAAACCGGCCTCGCGCTGCTCGACGCGCTCGCCGGCGAACCCAGGCTGCGCGACTACCACCCGTACCGGGCGGCCCGCGCGGACTTGCTGCACCGCCTGGGCCGCGACGCCGAGGCCGCCGAGGCCTACCGGGAGGCCATCGCGCTCGCGGGCACCGAATCCGAACAGGACTTCCTGCGCCGCAGGCTTTCCGCCATCGAGGGGCAATCATGATCATGAAATGGCTGGAGGCCGAACGCCTGGGCGTCGCCGACCTCCTGGAAGACCTCACCGACGACGAGTGGCAGCGCGACACCCTCTGCGAGGGCTGGACCATGCAGACGATGGCCGCCCACCTGACCACGTCCACCCGCACGGGCTGGCGCGACGTGCTCACCGGCGTCGTGAAGGCGCGCTTCGACTGGGAACGCATGGAGGACGAGAAGGCCCGCGCGATCGCCGCACGGTTCACCCGGTCGGAGTTGATCGCGCAGATCCGCGAGACCGCCGCCTCGCCCAAGCGCGCGCCGATGGCCGCCCCGATCGACCCGCTGGTCGACTTCCTCGTCCACGGCCAGGACATCGCCCGCCCGCTGGGCCGCGTCCGCGAGATGCCGCTCGAACCGGCCCGGGCAGCCCTCGAACATGTGTTGAAAAGCCCATTCTGGGGTGCTCGCAAGCGCTTCCGGGAGTCCGGAATTCCCGATCTTCCGGCCCCTGACCTGCTGATGATCGCCACGGGCCGGAAGTTGTCCACACCTGGGGACAACACTGTGGGCAACTCGAACACACGTTCGATCTAGGGGGTTCGCTACACTTGCGTCGGACCTCGTGCGGCACACATCTCGCGAACCTCCCCAGGGCCGGAAGGCAGCAAGGATAAGCGGGCTCTGGTGGGTGCACGGGGTCCCCTTTTTGTGTCGGGGTCCACCGGTACTGTCTGCGGCGTGGCGCTCGCTCTGTATCGCAAGTACCGTCCGGCCACGTTCTCCGAGGTCGTTGGCCAGGAGCACGTGACCGACCCGCTGCGCGTCGCCCTGTCGGCAGGCCGGGTGAACCACGCCTACCTGTTCTCGGGCCCACGCGGCTGCGGCAAGACGTCGTCGGCCCGAATCCTGGCCCGCTCGCTCAACTGCGTGAAGGGCCCGACGCCCGATCCGTGCGGCGAGTGCAACAGCTGCGTCGGCCTCGCCCCGAACGGCACCGGCAGCGTCGACGTCGTAGAACTCGACGCGGCCTCGCACGGCGGCGTGGAAGACGCCCGCGACCTGCGCGACAAGGCCTTCTACGCCCCGGCCGAGTCCAAGTACCGCGTCTTCATCATCGACGAGGCGCACATGGTCACCACGCAGGGCTTCAACGCCCTGCTGAAGATCGTGGAAGAGCCGCCGGACCACCTGATCTTCATCTTCGCCACGACCGAGCCGGACAAGGTCCTCCCGACCATCCGCTCGCGCACGCACCACTACCCGTTCCGCCTGATCCCGCCCGGCGTCATGCGCTCCCTGCTGGAACGCAACTGCGCCGCAGAAGGCGTGGCGGTGGAGCCCTCCGTCTTCCCGCTGGTGATCCGCGCGGGCGGCGGCTCGGCCCGGGACACCCAGTCCGTCATGGACCAGCTCCTCTCCGGCGCAGGGCCCGACGGCGTGAAGTACGAGCGAGCCATCTCGCTCCTGGGCGTCACCGACTCGGCCCTGATCAACGACGTGGTCGACGGCCTCTCCGCAGGCGACGGCGCCGCGGTCTACGGCACCATCGACCGCCTGGTCGACGCCGGCCACGACCCCCGCCGCTTCGCCTCGGACCTGCTGGACCGCCTCCGCGACCTGGTCCTGCTCTGCGCCGTCCCGGACGCGGCGGAGCGCAACCTGGTCAGCGCCCCGGACGACGAAGTGGCCACGATGTCGGCCCAGGCAGAACGAATCGGCCCGGCAGCCCTCACCCGCTACGCCGAGATCGTCCACCAGGGCCTGGTCGACATGCGGGGCGCCACCGCCCCCCGCCTGCTGCTGGAACTCCTGGTCTCCCGAATGCTCCTGCCGTCGGTGAGCCAGTCGGAAGCCGCCCTGCTCCAACGCCTGGAACAGCTGGAACGCCGCCCACCGGCAGCCATCGGGGCCACCTCGGGCGACCCCTCAGCCGCCGCAGCACCGACCGGCGGCCCGGTCTTCACCCGCAGGTCCCAGCAACCGGCAGACCAGCCCCCGGCCCAGCCGGAACCCCAGCGTGCAGCCCCGACCCCAGTCGCGGCCCAGCCCGCACCGGCCGCTACCCCGGCACCGGCAGCAGTGCCCACCCCGGTCCCCGCACAGCCCGCGACCCCACCCCCGGCGGCGGCACCAGTCGCATCCGCCGCACCCCCACAGCCCGCAGCCGCCGCTCCGGCCCCTGCCACGTCGGCTTCCGGTGGCATGGACGCCACGGCGGTCCGCCGAATCTGGTCGGAACTGCTGGCCGCGGTCCGCGCGTCCAGCCGCAGCACCGAGGCGATGCTGACCAACGCCACAGTCGGCGAGGTGGACGGCAACGTGGTGACGATCACCCACACCTCGGCCCCACTGGCCCGCCGCCTGGCCGAGCCCCGCAACACCGAGGCGATCGCCGCCGCCCTGTCCTCAGTGCTGGGCGGCACCTGGCAGGTCCGCTGCACCCACGGCACCCCAGGCGCCACCCCACAACAAGCAACCCAGGCGAAGGCGGCCCGCCCGGCCCCGACCCGCCCGAGCCAGGCGCAGAACCAACAGGCCCGCCCCCAGCCAGAACCACAACAAACCCAAGCCCCGCGCCCGCCGGTGGACGACGTCCCACCCCCGCCGGAGCCCCCGGAGCCCGACGACCCGCTCCCGCCGGAACCGGACGACGAAGAAGCAATGCTGGCCGAGGCCGCCCGCCCGGCAGACCCGGGCACGGCGAACGAGGTCCAGGCCAAGGACCCGGAGTCGGTGATGCTCCAACTCCTGGCAGACGAACTAGGCGCCCGCCCACTGAAAAAGGCCTAGTAGAGCGTCGCGGCTTAGCTGTGCTGCGTTGAGTCGCGCACGGGGCTGGGC
>NZ_JAXAVV010000046.1:0-26659 GCF_033949925.1 Lentzea kristufekii | reverse complement strand
TAGACGGCAACCCCTTCTCAACATCGATCTCAAACCAGACCCGCCCAGGATGCCGCCCACCCTGCAACCAGAAACCATCCTCCTGCCGGGCACCCCGAACCACCTCAACAGCCTCAGCCATCCGAGGATCCTTCTTCCCAGCAGCCCGGAAGTAGTCGAGGGCGTTGAGCACGCTGTACCCCCACCGAAACGGCGACCGGAACTCAAAGGCCCATTCCCCCACAGCCACCCCGGTGGACAACCGCTTGTAGAGCGCCCGCTCCAACAGGTACTCCTCCCCACGCTCCCGAACAGCCCGAGTAGCGACAGTCCCGCCAGTAGCGACCTCGTGAGCCAGCAACCCCTTCAACGAGTTGAGCGTCGAGTGGAACGAAGACCGAGCCGACCCCTCAACCCACTCGCAGTTCCACCCACCGTCCTCAAGCTGATGCTCGACGAACCAGTCGGAAATCCCCTCAACCGGCGCCCCAAGCCACACCCCGTTGGCCAAGGTCCACGAGTTGATGCAGCGGTCCACCTCACCACCCCAATAGGGCAGATCGTGGTACTCCCACCGACACCCGGCGTCAAGCGACTCAGCGGTCCCCTCAAGCACCGCCCGGTCAAGCCCCCACTCCCGCAACGAGGTCAACGACCAGGTGGTAGCCGTCCAAGGCTGCCCCTCCTCCTTCCCGTCGAACCCAGCGGGAAAGAAGGCCCCACCACCCCACATCCCATCCGAACCCTGAAGCCCCACCAACCGAGCCCCGAACCCCTCACGACCAACCCGAGCCCGAGTAGCACGCCAAACAGCCTCAGGCAGCCCCACCAGATCCCGCTCGACCTGCCACCGCAACGCAGGGTCGGAGTCAAGCAACCACCCAGTAACCTCAACCACACCCCGACCCTAGCCCGCAGCCCGCCGACCAGCACAGACACAACCCAGTCCCCCCGATTTTGGCGCGCGCTGACGATCATGTAACCTATGCACACACCACGGCGCGAGCCGAGGCACAACCGAATACGTCCGGGTGGCGGAATGGCAGACGCGCTAGCTTGAGGTGCTAGTCCCCGAAAGGGGGTGGGGGTTCAAGTCCCCCCTCGGACACCAAAATGTCGCAAATTTGCGACGTCTACGTGGCAGGTGCTCAAGTCCACTTGAGCACCTGTTTTGCGTTTCGGCGCTACTTCCGGGTGGCGTCCGATGACCGTTTCCTACATCCGGCCCATCGTCCCTGAGACCGCGCCAGGGAATGCGACGGGCGCGTCAGCCCGCGCCATTGGTCAGCCGCTCCCGCTTATCGTCGTCCCGGCGTCACGACCGGCCCGGCAGACGAACGTTCTGTACCGGATGGCCGCCGTCGACCACCGCGGCCGAGTCGCAGACCGCCACGTCACCGCGGCACTGGCGTGGGACGTGGCCACCCGGCTCAGTATCCGCGAGCTCGACGGGCTCCTGGTCGTCACCGCCGACCCGCACGGCGTCTTCAAGCTCACCAAAGAGGGCTACCTCCGGCTGCCGGCAGATGCCCGCCGAATAGCGAGCCTCAGTTCCGGCGATCGGGTCTTCCTCATCGCCCACATCGACCGCCAGACGGTGACGGTGTTCCCACCGATCGTCCTGGACGAACTGGTGCTGCCCCTCCTGCCAGGCGGTGAGGACCTGTGACCGGCGCACCGACCCAAGCTGAGCTCGACGCCGCACGCCTGGTTCTTGACCGAATGGGCGTGACAGCCGAGGACCTCCTCAACTCGGTGAAACCGCCGGCCCCGACCTTCGCCGAGTACATCCCAGTCGTCGCTGGAGCTGTCAGCGACGGCACGCGCCGCGCCTACACCCCGTACTGGAACCGCGTGCTGGACCAATGGGCCGACATCTCCCTGAGTGACCGCACGCCGACCGACATCCAGCGACTCGTCCAGCACATCAAGGCCAACCTGACGGTCCGGCGGAACACCCGCAACGGCAACTCCGCCGCCGAGCACCTCATCGCCGCGCTGCGCTGCCTCTACAAACACGCCGTCAACGACGAGCTCATCGACGAACGCTCCAACCCGGCCGCCAAGGTGCCGAAGCCTCGGAGGCAGCCCAGCAACCGCCGGGCGCTGTCCGGCAAGCAGATGGACCAGCTCAACGACGTCGTCGCCACCGGAGGCAACGACCCCCAGCTCGACTCGCTGATCATCCGTTTCCACACCGAGACCGGTGCCCGCCGTGGTGGTGCTCTCGCGCTGCGACCGAAGGATCTTGACGAGGAGAACTGCCTGGTATATCTCCGGGAGAAGGGTGAGTCCTCGCGGTGGCAACCGGTCTCCCCGACGCTGATGTGGCACCTGCTCCAGCACGTCGAACAACGCGGCGCGCCAATGAACGGACGCCTCCTGCATTACCTGGACGGGCGCCCGATCACCTACCACCGTTACGACCGCCTCTGGGTCCGCGTCGGCGAAAGCTTGCCTTGGGCGGCGAAACAGGGCGTCAGCACGCACTGGATCCGGTACACCACTCTCACGTGGGTCGAACGCCACTTCGGCTACGCCGTCGCCCGCGCGTTCGCCGGACACAACGACACCAACAGCGACGCAGGAAGCACCACGACCTACGTACGGGCCACCCTCGAAGAAGTCGCCACAGCACTTGCCGCACTCACCGGTGAGCACCACCCGCTGGCCGCGTAGCTGATTCCAGGACGGTTGGGGCTGCCTGCTCATGGCACGAGCGAGCAGGCAGCCTCCGACTCACAACCGGTAGCCGCTGGGGAAGGACACACCAGCGGCAAGTGCACCTGGCAGATGCCTGGCGGGTCCCGAGGAGTCAGCGGCCGACAATCGCTCGCCGAGTTGGAGCAGCATCGTTTTCGACTGTTCCTCGTTGAGGCTGGACCTGTCGAGCGAGCGGACAATTTCCTGATAGCTCTCGACCGCTGTCTTCTCTTCCTGGATGAGCGTGGAGTTCTCGTGTTCGAGGAAGACCAGCGGCTCGTACGCCGGGAAGGTCAGCTGAGTAAACGCCCCGCTCATGCCTGCGTGGGCGCCGAGGGCCGTCGGCAAGATCTGGATCGTGACGTTGCTGCGAACCGCCATCAGCAACAGGTGATGCACCTGGCCGACATGAACGTCATGTCCACCGACAGGCAGATATAGCGCCTGCTCGTGGAGGTAAACCGCGCACTGCACGCCACCGCCGAACAGCAGCTCCTGCAACTCCTGCCCAGCCTCGACACGTCGGTCCAGCTCCCCGTCCGGCACATTCGGACAAGCCGAGATCGCCGCACGCAGGTAGTCCACCGACTGCAGAAACACCGGAATCCCGTGGGGATGCCATGTGGTCAGGGTCTTCGCCGCCGCAACGTTCTGCACGAGCGTACGAAGCCGCACCGGCACACACGAGCCGTGCTGCTGCCACCACCCTTTGACATGCGTCTCGGGCAGGAGGTTCAACATGCGGTCACGTTCCTCAACCGGCGTGCGGCAGACCCCCAGTAGAAGGGCGAGTTCGGTCTCGGTGCATCCGATCTTGCCGTTCAGGAAGTCCGACAGCTTCGCCTCCTGCCAGCCGACGAGTTCAGCGACCCGTCGCGCCGGCATTCCGGAGGCCTTGATGGCCGCCCGCACACCTTCGCCGAACTCGCGGCCACGAGCCGTGGAGCATCTCTGCGGCATGGGAAATTCCTTGCAGTAGCTGGGATCTGTTGTGCCAGGCACAATCAGCCAACTGCTCCACCGCAGGTCAAACCAGCTCACCAATCGCGCAGCGACCCAGCACGAATCCCGCAACTGCTACGTCTCACCTGCGGAAACGCCGCTGGTCGCCCGATCGGGTGCCTGCGCCCGTCGCCACGCTGCTCACACGAGCGTTTCGGCGTGGACCGCAAGCACGTCGGCAAGGTCCGGGTGATCGCCCTTGTCCATCCGGCGGTAGAGCCGGGAAACGACGTAGAGCTGAGCAATCCGGCCTGACTCTGACTCCAGCACATCGCCGAAGACGGAACGAACCCGCTCGACCATTTCCGGCACCAGAAGGCTGTAGCAGAGCAAGGTCGCGGCGTCCGTGCCCGCTGGACCGCGTCCCCACCACTCCCAGTCGAGGAGGCCGAAGGCCGGTCCCATGAGGTTCGCCCAGTGCAGGTCGCCATGCACCGTTTCCCACTGGGAGACAACAGGAGTCATGCCATCACCGAACCGCTGCCGGATCCGCTTGCTGACCAACTCCTGGTCCGCGTTGACCCGATCCGTCGGCGTACAAGCAACCGCGTCGATCGTGCGGCGAAGTTCAGCCCACCAGGCATCCGGCAGGTCGATCGGCTCGCGAAGCGCATCGGTACGGGAGCACGGCAAACCCGGCAACAAAGTCAGCACCTCCGCGCGCTGCTGCCGGTACTCCTCCCACTCGAACACGTCCAGCACGCGCGGCTTGGCCAGCCCGGTCAACACGTTGGCGTCGACGTTGCCGGTCCAGAAGGCACCACTGATCCACTGCTTGTTCTCCGACACCACCCGCAACCAGAACCGCTCCTCACCACGGCCGGCGAGCGCACTGATCGAACGGTCCATCCAGCCAAGCCGAGGCTCGCCGACGAGGTCGAGCCCGAAGTGCGCTGCCGCGCGCTGGAGGTTCTCGCGCATCCATTCGCGGAACTGGGCGTCGGCGTCGCTGAGGTCCTCGTGCACCGCTACTCCTCGGTGACGTAACGCAGATAGGCCTCGGGGGTCGCCATGTAGCGGCGCCAGTGGTCGACCAATGCCAGGTCCTCCCACTTCGACCGCTGGAAGCCGTGCTCCCCCACTTCGATGATGTCCGCGTCCGGTGTGGACGCCAGGATCGGCGAGTGCGTCGCGCAGATGATCTGCGCCCCCGACTTGCCCAGCTCGTACATCAGGTGCATCAACCGCAGGCAGGACTGGAACGACAGCGCGGCCTCGGGCTCGTCCATCAGGTAGAAGCCGGGTTCGCGGAACATCGCGGCGAACACGGTGAGGAAGCCCTCGCCGTGGCTCATCTCGCTCGTGTCCTCATCCCAATACCCGTTCATCCCACTTACCGCGTTCATAAATCCGAACGCGGTCTCGGCACGCAGGAAGTAGCCCTTGCGCTTCGTCCGCGGACCGATACGGTGCCGGGCGCCGAGAGCGGTGGTGTCGAACCGCACCATCTCACCGAGCTCTGACTTCGGCCGGTCGTTGACGTACTTCCGCCCGGCCCGCCCGCCCTGCGCGTCTAGCCCCCACGCCTCGGCGAATGCCTCGACCAGCGTGGATTTGCCGGAGCCGTTCTCGCCGACCAGGAAGGTCACCGGCCGCTCGAACGTCATGCCTTCGTCTGCCAGCTGGGCGACGCACGGCACGTCTAGCGGCCACGGCCTCCGTGAGCCACGAGGCAACGACTCTTCGGGGATGTACGCGCGGCGGGCGAGCATAGGTGGAAGTTCCTTCGATCAGTCGTAGTCCGGAGCGCAGGCTCCCGTAGGTACGCAGTTGCCGGCAGGCCGACACGCCGGGCTGCAGCTCGGCCCGCACTGCGGATCACACATGTTGGGCACACACGGGTTCAGGGGCCGCCGAGCGAACTCCGTCGCGAGCACCGATGCGGTCTCCGTCATCCTCGATCCCGTCAGGATGTCGGCGAGCGACTCCTCCCGCACATTCCCCACCGGCAACCAACGGGAGAACACACACGGCCACACCGACCCGTCCGGTGCGATCGCGACCCTACCGTCACCACACTGACCACACAGTTCACCCAGGTCAGGCCCACGATCGCGGCCACCACGACCGACCTGGCGCAGACGATCGATCCGCACCTCGCCGCCGACCCCAAGGTCTCGCAGCTGCGCCACCGCCTCCTCGACGCGTTGCCCCTCATCGACGTCGATCACGCCCACCCGCACCGGAATCGATCGCCGAACGGCTTCTACGAGGTTCGACCTCGTCCGCTCGTAACTGCGCCCACCTCGTGTGATCTGCTCGTGCTGCTTGGCGTCATCCGAGTAGTAGCTGGTGGCGAGCTGGACGCCGGACCGCGAGAAGACCTCCCACAGCTCCGGACGGACGTGCACCAGGTTCGAGAACACCTCGACCCTCAGCCCCCGATCAAGGGCATGGTGGACCAGCCCAGGCAGCGCACGATGCAGAGTCGGCTCGCCTCCGATGAACTGGACCATCCTCGTTCCGAGATCGGCGAGCTGATCGATCGACCTACCCCAGTCCTCGGTAGTCATGGCGCCGTGCGAACCAGCCGGGCCAGAGTCGGCATAGCAGTGATCGCACTGCAGCTGGCACTTTCCAGTCACTTCGAGCCATGCGAACGTCACCCGCGTTTGCAGGTCAGGTTGAGCCCCCAGGGTCTGCTGCACGAGTAGGTGACAGTGGTAGTCACGCAGCCTGACTGGCTGGCGTGGTCATGATTACTTCGTATTCGATAGGGGTCAACCTGCCCAGGGCGGCCTGGCGTCTGCGGCGGTGGTAGGTGCGTTCGATCCAGGTGACGATCGCGATCCGGAGTTCCTCGCGGGTGGACCAGGTGCGCCGGTTGAGAACGTTGTTCTGCAGCAACGCGAAGAAGCTTTCCATGGCCGCGTTGTCGCCCGCGGCGCCGACCCGGCCCATCGACCCGGTCAGGCCGTTGTGCGCGAGCGTGCGGACGAATTTCCTGGATCGAAATTGCGATCCGCGGTCGGTGTGCACCACGCAGCCGGCGACGTCACCGCGGCGGGCGATGGCGTTGGTGAGCGCGGTGACGGCGAGGCGGGACTTCATCCGGGAGTCGATGGAGTAGCCCACGATCCGGTTGGAGCAGACGTCCTTGACCGCGCACAGATACAACTTTCCTTCTGCGGTGCGGTGTTCGGTGATGTCGGCCAGCCACAGCCGGTTCGGCGCGGTGGCGGTGAAGTTACGCCGGACCAGGTCGTCGTGCACCGGCGGACCGGCCTTCGTCCCGTTCTTGCGGCGTTTCTTGCCGAACGCACTCCACCAGCCCATGGACGAGCAGATCCGCCACGCGGTCCGATCCGCCATCGACAGCCCGGCGTCGCGGGCTTCGTCGGCCAGGAACCGGTAGCCGAACTCCGGATCGTCGCGGTGTGCGTCGAACAACGCGTCCGCCCGATGAGCCCGCTCGAGTTCTGTCCCGGTGACCGGCCGGGCACGCCACCGGTAGTACGGCTGTCGAGCGATGTTCAAGACCCGGCACGTCACCGCGACGGGAATGCCGTCCGCGGCGAGCTCGGTCACGAGCGGGTAGAGCCTTTTCCCGGCAGATTCGCCTGCGACAAGTACGCCGTCGCCCGGCGCAGGACCTCGTTCTCCTGCTCCAGCAGCTTGATCCGCTTACGCGCCTCACGCAGCTCAGCCGACTCGGCCCGGCTCGCACCGGGCTTGGCGCCTTCCTCGATCTCGGCCTGGCGCAGCCACTTGAACAACGTCATCGGGTGCACCCCGAAGTCCTTCGCGATCTGCTCGACCGTCACACCGGGCTCACGGTCACGAGCGACCCGCACGACATCGTCGCGGAACTCCTGGGGGTAGGGCTTGGGCACAGCGGCATCCTCCCAGCTCACCATCACGGCAAGCCAACTCAGATGTCACCTAACGGTGCAGCAGACCCAAGTCCTGGAGCAGTTCGGCCCGCGAGAAGGACCTTTCAAGTGTCTCTGGGACGAGCGCGAACTCAAGACGGCCTACCAGCGCAAGTCCGGAGACAAGGTCTGCGACGCGGTCCTCGAGGCTCCGAGATCCTGGATAGCCGTTGAGGTGAGCACGCGGCAACTGCAACGGAAAGTCGCTGCGTCCGCGTCTCCACACGCGTTGCTCGACGACATCATGCGCGGCGTTGTACAGAAAGCGAAGCAACTTGAAGCCACGCTGACCCACCTTCGTGAGGACGAAAGCGCGTTGACCGGAAGGCCTTCCGAAGCCGGCAGGCGGTTCGTGCCTTCCAGATTGCAGCCGGCCCATGTCGGCGGTGAGCCTCGCCTGCGCCGTGCGAGGTGGGCGCCGGCCTCTGCCCCAGCCCGGAGTTCTCCCACACGGGCCACTCAAGCCAGGCTCGACGTGCTCGCCTGGATCAACTTCCCTCAAGGCCCGCGTGACGCATCGACACCGAGAACCATCCGTCCGAGGCTTCAGTGCCACGACTAGGACACGCTTCCCGAGGCCGCAAGAAGCATCCACCCCCACGACGGCGTGGGTCAGGCGGTCGTGACGTCGTAGGTGTGGCCGGCGAGCCGCAGGCGATCGATCAGAGGCCGGCCCATGGCCGTCGCAGGCGTGAGCGAGCCGGACCGCTGCGGGAGGTCGTCGAGGGCCAGGCAGAGGGCGCTCTGCCCGAGCATGACGGCCGTGGCGGCGTAGCCGGGATCGCCTGGTCCGGCGACTGTGGCCCGGTAGCGGCGCCCCGAGCTGGTGGTGGCGTGCAGCACCGAACGGAACCAGCCCTTCGCACGAGCCTGTTCGCTGGGCCCGGTACCGGGCGCGGGCAGCACCCGGTCAAGCAGGCCGCGGACGGGCTTGACCGACATCGCGCCGACCAGCCCGGCCAGCCCACCGGTGATACCGGCCGCCATGAGCGCTCCGGTGACGCCCTGCCCCGCGCCCATGACCTCGCCGTAGCGCAGCTCCGGCCCGTAGGCCCAATCGAGCAGGGCGTTGCTGCGCCGCACGATGCGGGTGTTGAACGGGGCCATCACGAACGGCGCCTGCCACGTTCCGTCGGCGGCGCGGGAGGGCATCCCCGCGTCACGGGGCTGGGCGGGCACCGGCTCTGCTGCGCGGTCGGGACTGAGCGCATGCGGATCGGCGGCGACGCGGCGCAGGCCGGGATTGCTCTCGTACGCCTCGATCTGCGCCCGCAGCGAGTCGATCGTGCCGCCGCTGAAACCGCCGCGGACCGTAGCCACCAACCGCACGTCGGTGAGCGGCCCCGCGCCGTCGGCCACTGCCCGCTCGTGCAGCAACAACATGCCCAGGTCGGACGGGATCGAGTCGTAGCCGCAGGCATGCACGATCCGGGCTCCGGACTCCAGGGCCAGCTCGTGCACGGCGTCGATCGCGGCGCGGACGAACAACACCTCGCCGGTCAGATCCGCGTAGTGCGTGCCGGCCCGTGCGCACGCCTCGACGACCGGGAGCCCGTAACGCGCATACGGGCCGACGGTGGTGGCGAGCACTCGCGTCGACGCGACCAGCGCCGCCAGCGCGACCGGGTCCCCCGAGTCGGCGACGACCAGCGGCCACTCCCGCGCCGCCGCAGGCAGCCCGGCCCTGGTGGCAGTGAGCTTGTCCGCGGACCGTCCGGCCAGCGCGATCCGTACGCCCTCGGGGGCGTGCCGGGCCAGGTATGCGGCGGTCAGCGCCCCAACGAACCCGGTGGCGCCGTAGACGACGACGTTGTGCTCACGATTCATGGCCGTCAGCATGCCCGCCCCGGCTCCGGCCACAGCACCGACGCGCAGGGGCCTGGCGTTCTGGAGATCATCGACGGCTTCGCGGTGGGCCGCCTCGGCCAGGCCGACGAGGTCGCGTCGGCGATCGCGTTTCGCGACCGACGCCGCGAAGTGCGTCTACGGCGCGGTCCTGCCAGTCGACGGAGGCAGACTCGCGCGTTGATCGCTGCGGAGACATGCCGGAGCCCTCGCCACGGTGGCGAGAGCTCCGGCATGTCACGGCCCACGTCATCACCCCGTGGACGTCGAACTTCCGTGAGTGTACGAATGAGCCTGTGCTTGGGCCGCAAGCCAGTTGCCGGACTCCGAACTCGGTGCCTCCCGTTGACAGTTAACATCAGTTGGTCACCGAGAGCGAACTCGCGGCGAGCAGGACGAGCAGTTGCGGCAGACCTGCGGTGCGGATGGGGGCGGCGGCGGTCATGGGCACCTCACATCGTTGTGGGACCGGGTGAAGCGGGTCTGTGCCGGCTGCGTCGGCGCGCGGCCGGGATCAGGTGCGGGCCGACGCCCGCGACGACGGTGTTGGCGATCGTGCCGAGGCCGTCGACGGTCATGGTCACGACGTCTCCCGGAAACAGCGGCGGTAGTTCGCTGCCCCTCCCCACAGTTCGGCGAGGCAGCCGCCGTTGCCGCAGGTTCCCGAGCCGAGGACGTCTCCTGGGCGCACCTCGGTGCCCCGGCTGGCGTAGGCGACGAGGTCCTCGAACGGCCAGCCCATGTTGGAGAGCAGGTCACGACCGATCTCCGTGCCGTTGACCGAGACGGTCATGCCCAACGACAGGAATCCGTCCGGATCGCGGTGGGGCTCCAGCTCGTCGGCGGTGACGAGGACCGGGCCGAGCGTGGTGGCGAAGTCCTTGCCCTTGCAGGGACCCAGGCGGACCGCCATCTCGCGGAACTGGAGATCGCGGGCCGACCAGTCGTTGAGGATCGTGTAGCCGGCGATGTGGTGCCGTGCCTGCTCAGAGGTCAGGTCGGAGCCCTGTGCCCCGATCACGGCGGCGACCTCCAGCTCGAAGTCCAGACGGTGGCTGCCGGGCGGGACGGCCACGTCGTCGTGAGCGCCGATGAGGGCGTACGGATTGGTGAAGTAGAAGGTCGGCGCGGCGTACCAGGCCTCGTCGACCACACCGGCGATGCCTTCGACGTGCTCCTCGAACGCGACGAAGTCACGCACCGTGGGCGCTTCGAGCGGCGGCAGGAACCTCAAGCCGGACAACGAGATCGGGTCGTCGGCCGCCGCCCCGCCTCGAGCATCGTGCCGGACCTCAGGAGGTCCAGCACGCTCGTTCCGGCGGGCAGGCGCAGCAGGGTGTCCCCGGCGACGACGCCGCAGCGGACGTCGCCGCCGGGCTCCTCGACGGTCGCGAACCGCATCAGACCGGAGGGGCCTGGAAGAGGCCCCGGTCCGGGTCGTTGAACGACCTCGCGGCCACGAACTCGTCCATGCGGTTCGCGGTCCCCCACTGGTCGGACACCGCGGGATCGCTGAAGTCGTGCAGACCGGGGTGCCACGTGTCCTCGTCGAGACGGTCGAGCTCCGTGGTGTATTCGAGCGTGTTGCCCTGGGGGTCGAGGAAGTAGGAGAACGTGTTGTTGCCCGCCTTGTGCCTGCCCGGTCCCCAGATCTTCTCGACACCGGCACGCAGCAGACGGCCCGTGCCGCGCATGTACTCGTCGATGCCGCGCATCTCGAAGCTGGCGTGGTGCAGCGCGGGATGAGGGCCGCGTGCGACGGCGAAGCTGTGGTGCCAGTCGTTGCAGCGCAGGAACCACATCATGTTGCCCATGCGGGGATGCATGAGGACGTCCGAGAGCGCGAAGCCGAGATGGCGTTCGTAGAAGGCGACCGTGCCCTCGGGGTCAGCGGAGTTGATCACCACGTGCGAGAGCCGGACGGGGACCGACTCGCCCTCCTCGACCTTGCGGTGGGCCCGCAGCGTGACGTCGGCGGAGACCTCGACGGTGCGGCCCTCGTTGTCGAAGAAGCGGAACCCGTATCCCCCGCCGGGTGTGGCGACGACGCCCGGTTCGGAGACGAGCTTGACGCCGTCGCGGGCCAGCGCCTGGGCCAGCGTGTCGACGTCGGCCGGGCTGGCCGCACCAAAGGCGATGAGGTCGATGCGCTTGTCCGTCGCTTGCCGCAGCCGCACGACGTACTGCTCGGGTGATCCTTCCGCGGCCAGGAACGAGAGTCCGGTGTCGGTCGCGACTTCGGTCAGCCCCCACTGTCCTGTGTAGAACGACTGCTGGAGAGCCAGGTCCGGCACCGCGAGATCCACGTGGCGCAGGTGGGTGATCAGCCGCTGGGCCATCACGAGTCCTTCCTGGGGCCGAGCCCCAGCTTCAGTGCGGTGCCACCGGCGATCGCGTCGCGGTCGCCCGCGTTCAGTCCGGCGGCGTCGAGGCGGGCGACCGGATCGGTGACGCCCATGTCGAAGGGGTGGTCGGACCCGAGGAGCACCCGGTCGGCGCCGACGGCGGCCACCAGGGCCCGCAGCGCCTCCGGGGTGTGGACCAGGGAGTCGAACCAGAGCCTGTGCAGGTAGGACGACGGCGGGTCCGCGCAGCCGCGGGCCTCGGGCCTCACCTGCCAGGCGTGATCGGACCGGCCGAGGTAGGTCGGCAGGTAGCCACCACCGTGCGCGGCCACGACCTTCAGGCCGGGGTGGCGGTCCAGGACACCGCCGAAGATCAGATGGGAGAGCGCCACGGCGTTCTCCACCGGCTGCCCCACCGTGTTGGAGAGGTAGAAGCGGTCCAGCCGTTGGTCGAGGGAGCATCCGAAGGGGTGCAGGAAGACCACCGCGCCGGTGTCGGACGCACGCGCCCAGAACGGGTCCAGCCGCTCGTCCGACAGTTCGACGCCCGGTGCGAACGAGGAGATCTCCACGCCCTTGAGCCCGAGCCCCATCGCGTGGTCGAGCATGTCCGCGCACAGTTCGGGGTGCTGCAACGGAACGAGGCCGAGACCTCGAAGCCGTTGCGGCGCCGAAGTCACGAGGCCGGCGACGGCGTGGTTCGCGGCGCGGCACACCTGCGTCGCCAGGTCCCGATCCGCCCAGTAGTGGTAGTGGGACGGAGAGGGCGACACGACCTGCACGTCCACACCCGCGGAGTCCATGTCCACAAGTCGCCGCTGGACGGAGGTCAGCGAGGGCAACGCGGACATGACCATCGCACCGGAGACCGCGGAGGATTCCGGCCCGTTGCGAAGAGCTTCCAGCGTGCGGTGCTCCGCCAGGCCCGCGTGCCCGGCGACCAGTGCCTCGACCTCGGCGATCAGGCAGTGGGCGTGCACGTCGACCACGGCCGTCATGGTGCCTCCGCAACGACAGCGGCGATTCTGCCCATCAGACCGGCGGTGTCACCGCGTTCACCGGCCTGCAGCCAGCGGCACAGTTGCACCGAGCCCTCCACGACCGCGCGGACGCGGGGCAGGCGCCGGGCGGAGTACTCGGCCCACAGGTCCTCGTCGACGGCGTCACGGGTCGTGAGCAGTTCGGCGAGCACGAGGGCGTCTTCCAGTGCCTGGGCTGCGCCCTGGGCGAGGGTGGGCGGGCAGCAGTGCACCGCGTCGCCGATCAGCACGACACGGCCGCGATGCCAGGTCCCGTCCAGCAGATGGTGCTCGAACCAGGTGTAGTTGACCCGCGAGGGATCGACGAGGTTCGCGCGGATGTCGTCCCAGGGCCCGTGATAGTTCTCGGCGAGCGCCCGCATGGTGCTCAGGCGTTCGTCCGGGCTCAGGCCGTTGCGGTCCTGCGCGTCCTCGACCAGGTAGGCGTAGAGGGTGTCCTCACCGGTCGGGCAGTATCCGGCGATGTAGGCCTCGCCGCCGTAGGTGAGGTCGGTCTGGATCACCGACTCCGGTCGCTGGGCGAAGGCACGCCAGATGCCCATGCCGATCGGTTCGGTGGTGAGGTCGATCCCCATCGCCGCTCGGGTCCACGACCGCACGCCGTCGGCGCCGATCACCAGGTCGTAGCGCGCACGACCACCGTCCGAGGTGGACAGTTCGGCGTCCTGGGTGAGCGTCGCCGCCGTCACGCCCGTCCGGATCTTCACCCCGAGCCCGGTAGCGCGGTCGGCGAGGAGCCTGGCGAGGTCGGGGCGGTACATGCCGACGGTGGCGGGCAGGTCCCGTCCACCGGTGCGGGCGTCGGGGATCGTGGCCAGCACGGTGCCGTCGGGAGCCCGCAGGCCGAGGGTGTCGAACCCGAAACCGAGGCGCCGCACGCCGTCCCACACACCGAGCCGGTGCAGCACCCTCAACGCGTTGCCCTGCAACGTGATACCGGATCCGAGCGCACCGATGTCGGACTTGGCGTCGATCAGGTCGACGGCCACTCCCTCTTCCGCCAACAGGATCGCGGCGGCCAGCCCGGCGACCCCGCCTCCGATGATCCCGACCGACTCGACGGCGCTCACGGGTTCACCACGCGGGTGCGCTGAACTCCGAGGCCGGTGATCGACCCGGTCATGACGTCACCGGCGCGTAAGAACCGGCCGTGCGCCATGCCGTTGCCCGCGGGGCTGCCGGTGAGCAGGAGGTCGCCGGGCCGCAGCACGGCGGTCCTGGACGCGGCGGAGACCAGTGTCGCGACGTCGAAGATCATATCCTTTGTGGACTCGTCCTGCATCACCTCTCCGTTGAGGTCCAGGCGCACCTGCGGGTGCTCGCTGAGGAACTCGGCCGGAACGAGGTACGGACCGAGCGGCGTGAAGCCTGGTGCGTTCTTGGCGCGGAACCAGTCGCTGCCGATCTCCGGCATGTCCCGCCTGAACACGAGATCGCGAGTCGTGAGGTCGTTGGCGATGGTGTACCCGGCGACGTGGTCCAAGGCGTCGTCGCGGCTCACCTGGAACGCGCTCCGGCCGATCACCACCGCCAGTTCCAGTTCCCAGTCGTGCCGGTCGGAGTAGGCCGGCAGGACCACGTCGTCGTACGGCCCGGTGACCGACGAGGGCAGGCCGATGAAGATGTACGGCTCCCCGTCGGCGATGCGCCGGTCCATCATCTCCGCTGCTTCGGCGCGCACTTCGTCCGCGGGCCTGTCCGGTGCGTGTTTCACCGCGAGGTCGATGACGTGCGTGCGGTAGTTCGCGCCCGCCTGCAGGATCTGGCCGGGGTTGAGCGGCGGCCGCAGGCTGGTGGGCTCCAGCGGGGTGTCCGCCTGCTCCACGAGACCGCGAAGGCGAGGGAGCACCACTTCCCACTCCTGCAGCAGCGCGTGCACCGATGGCGCGATGTCGGACAGGTCCCGCCACCGAGGCGTGCCGTCGATGTCGACGACGAGGGCGGGCAACTCCCGGACCTCGGCGGTACCACGCCCGGTCGAGAGGGTGGCGATGGCGAAGGGGACGGCCACGTGAGGTCCTTCCGTCGACGGTGACGCCGACTACTGTCACGCGAGCAGCAGATATAAGGGAACCCGAATATCCTGATACCGGTTATCAGCGCGACGAATTACGGTGCCGACGTGAACCTGGCGAACCTGGACCTTAACCTGCTCGTTCCGCTCGACGTGCTGCTGGCGGAACGGTCCGTCACGCGTGCGGCCGAGCGCCTGGGACTCTCCCAGCCCGCGCTGTCCGGCGCGCTCGCCCGGCTTCGGCGGCACTTCGACGATCCGCTGCTGACCCGGGCCGGCAACTCCTACGAGCTAACCCCGCTGGCCGTGCAGCTGCGCAGGCGAACGGGGCTCGCGCTGGCCGGCGTCGAGCGCGTGTTCGCCAGCGAACCAGACTTCAACCCCGCCACGTCGCGCAGGACGTTCACCGTCCTCGCCTCCGACTACCCGATGGCGGTCCTCGGGCCGCGAGTCACGGCGCTGATCGCGGAGCAGGCACCGTCGGTCACCCTGAGGCTGGAACACCACAGCCCCGCGGTGATCGAAACCGGAGGCGAGGCGATGCGCGGAGTCGACGGAATCCTTCTCCCCCACGGCGTTCTGTTCGACCTGCCGTCGGTCAACCTGTTCACCGACTCGTGGGTCGTCATCGCCGACCGCGAGTGCGAGACCATCGGTGACTCCCTGACGATGGCCGACGCGCAACGCCTGCCCTGGGTGTTCACCTACCACAGCGCTTCCGCGTTCACCGGCGCCGGCAGGCAGCTCCAGCTGATCGGCGCCGCGCCGCGCGTCCAGTGCGTCGTGGAGAGCTTCCTCGCGCTGCCGTACTACGTTCTCGGAACTGAAAGGCTCGCGTTGGTGCAGTTCCAGCTCGCGCGCCATCTCGCCAGGGACGAGAGGCTGCGCGTGCTGGACTGCCCGTGGGACGTGGTGCAGCTCGTGGAGGCGCTGTGGTGGCACCCGACGCACACCCACGACGCCGAGCACGTCTGGCTGCGCACCCTCTTCGCCCAGGCTGGCGCCGAGTTGCCACCACGTCGCTGAACTCAGTTCCGGAGGAAGTCCACCACCGCGGCGCGGAAGTCCGGGTTGCTGCCCGCGGTGTTGTGGTCACCAGGCAGGATTACCAGCCGTGCGTTCGGCAGAGCGTCAGCGAGCACCTCCGGCCGCACGGCCAACGGGTCCTCGTCGCCCGCGATGACGAGCGACTCGGCGGTCACACGGGCGAAGTCGACCCCACCCACGTACAGGGACCGCGCTTGCGCCGCCAGCGACGGGAAGTCGGCGCCCACCATCTCGGCGAACGCGCGCATGCCCACCATCTCCGGCGGGAGCGCACTCGGGTCGTCGGCGAGAAACGCCTCCGCGACCACGTCTCCATCCAGTTCGCGCGTGTCGACACCGCCGACCTCGACGACCCCGGCACCGACGCCTCCGACGACCAGCCGGCGCACCTTCGGTTCCTCGGCGGCAGCGAGCAGCGAGATGATCGACCCCATCGAGTAGCCGACGAGGTCCACCGCGGTCACGTCGAGAAGGCCGATCACGGCACGCAGATCCCGGGCCATGCGCGGTTCGCCGTAGCGGCTGGGATCCGGGGACTTCTGCGACAGGCCGTGCCCGCGGGCGTCGACGCCGACGACGGTGCGCCCGGCGGCGGTCAGGGCCGCGACGGTGCCGCGGCTGGCCCATTCCACCATCGTGTCGACCGTGAATCCGTGCTGCAGAACGACGGGGACGGGGTGCGGCTCGACGTCGGGACCAGGCTCCCAGCGGTGGTAGGCGATCTCCGTGCCGTCGTCGACGACGACCGTCGCGGTCCGGGGTGTCGGGGCGGCGGCCAAACCGGCTTCCACCAAGGCTTTGACGTCGGTCAGGGGGTTGGTCATCGCAGGCCTTCCGAAGGTGAGTCCGTGACGGTGGGGATAGGCGGGCGCGGCGCTGTCGAACGGTACGTCCGGACGACGCGCCACCAGTTCTTCGGCGTTACCGCAGATCTCGAACGGCAGGACACCTGTTGCCGGTACACGGCCGAAAACAACGTCGAGCAGCGCGCCGTCGCTGACTCCGAACGACGTGGTCAGCGCGGAGAGCGGACCGGCGATCTCCCCGAGCAGCGCGGCGCGGTCCAGCATGACGTCAAGGACGACCGGCACGCGGCCGGCGAGTGTCGCGACGTGCTCCCGGACGTCGTGGCTGAAGCTGAGGCTTCCGGCGTGGAAGAACCTCTCGAATCCCTCGCTGCGGGGCTCGTAGGGTGCGTCGACGCGCAGCAACGCCACATCGGCGCGGACGGGGTCGTCCACGACATCGGCGTAGCCGGCCAGCACCTGCGAATCCACGCCCTCGGCGTACACCCGGCAACCTTCGCGCATCGGCAGCACGGCGTCTCTGTTCTCCACGACCACGACGGAACGGCGTTGCGCATCGAGCCCGGCTGCCACGGCCTCGGAGTTTCCCTCCGCCCGCACCAGACTTCCCCGTTCGAAGAGGCCCAGACGGAACTTCTCCGCGAGGATCCTGCGCACCGAGGTGTCGAGGCGTTCCTCGGTGAGCCTGCCGTCACGAACCAGGTCGACCACCAGTTCCGGCGCCACCTCTCCGCCGAGCTGGTCGCAGCCCGCGTCGAGGATCCGCACCACGCGCTCGTGCCTGTCCAGGTGCTCTACGCCCCAGGCCCTGGCCCGCATCGGGGCTCCGAAGACCGTCCGATCCGTGACGAGCGCGAAATCGGTGCACACGATTCCGCTGAATCCGAGGGTCTCGCGCAGCAGACCGGTGATGATCCGCCGGTTGAAGGCGAAGCCCACCTCGTCGACCGGCCCGCCGTCCAGGCTCAGTCCGGTGGGCACGCCGTAGTAGGGCATGACCTGCACCGGGTACCGGGCGAGCACGTCGGCGAACGGGCGCAGGTGCAGGTCGAACGCACCACCGGGGTACACCTGCTCCTTGCCGTAGTCGAAGTGCGGGTCCTCGCCGTCCTTCTGCGGTCCCCCGCCGGGAAAGTGCTTGATCATGGCCGCTACCGGCGGAACGTCCACGTCCGCCGTGAACCCGTCGAGGAACGCCGCGGCCAGAGTGGTGACGAGCTCCGGATCCGCGCCGAACGTCTCGACCGTCCGCGCCCAACGCGGTTCGGACGCGACGTCGAGGGTTGGTCCGAGCAGAACGCTGATTCCGGCGGCGGCGAGTTCGCGGCGGACGGTCGCCGCGTACGCGCGGACCAGATCGGGGTCGCGGACTGCGCCCAGCCCCAGCGGTTCGGGCCACTGGGAGAACCCCGTCGCGGCCGTTCCCGTGGCGGGATTGGAGACGAACCCGTGCCGCGGATCGGACGACAAGGTCACCGGGATGCCGAGACGGGTCTGCGCCGCCAGGTCCTGCACGGCGTCGTGCCAGCGGGCCATGTCGGCAGGGGTGGCGGGCCCCATGACCGCGACGTGGGAGAGGCCCGCCGCGATCTGAGCGCGCAACGGCCCCATCGCAGCCGGGTCGTCATCGGCCAGAACCCTGCCGCCGGGGCCGACTCCCGCCATGCCGTGGAATAGCTGACCGGCCTTCTCCTCGATGGTCATGCGCCGCAGCAGCGCTTCCACTCGAGCATCGTCGGGGTTGATCACGTGATTCTCCGATCGGACAGGTCAGCGAACGGAGCGGACGAAGACCATCAGGGACGAGCCGACGATCGACACCGCTCCGGCCGCGGCGAACAGCAGGAGGTAGTTCGGTGCTCCCGTTCCGGCGGAGAGCAGAACCGGGGCGGCGAACGGCACCAGAACCTGCGGCGCGATGCTGGCCAGCTGCACGATTCCCATGTAGCGGCCGGTGTTCGCAGGATCCGGCACCAGGCGCGCGGCGAGAGCCAGGTCGGAGGCGAGGTAGACACCGAGACCGAACCCGACCACGACGCCTGCCAGGAGCGCGGCGCCGACGCTTCCGGCCAGACCGAGCAGCACCAGGCCGGCGCCGATCACCAGCCCCGAACCGAGCACGAAGTAGCGCCTGCGGTCGAGCCGGTCGGACACCCAGCCACCGCCCACGGAGCCGACCAGTGTCGCCGCTCCCGCCGTTCCGGTGGCCATCAGCGCGTAGACCGCCACCTCTTGGGGCGCGACGCCGAAGCGCTGGATGAACATGAGGGTCTGGAACCCGATGAGCGTGGTGTAGCCCATCCAGATCAGGAACCGGCTGAGCAGGTTGACCGAGAAGTCACGATGGCCTCGGACAGGCCAGGTGAATGCGCGCCCGATGTCCGACAGCGACGCCGGGGCGATGGCCGACCGGTCGGCGGGCGGGTCGTCGATGACCGCGGCGAGAGCCGTCACCAGCACGACGGCGACCAGCCCCGGCACGACGAACGTCCAGAAGATGCTGTCCGCCAGCAAGGTTCCGATCAACGCGCCGCCGATGGCGCCGAAGTTGGTGGCCACGCCGATCAACGCGCCGATGCGGCCGCGCAGCCGTTCGGGAATCTGGTCGGCGTACAGAGCACCGACGGCCGCGGTGGACGCGTTGATCGCCAACTGGGCCAGCGCGGTGCCGACGAAGACCTGCCAGATCTCGGTCGCGGCACCGACCAGCGCGAGTGCTCCGGTGCCCGCGATCGCACCGCCGACGAGCCAGGGACGCCGACGTCCGAACCTGCTCGTCGTGCGGTCGGACAGGTTTCCGAACACCGGAGCGGCGATGATCGCCATGATCGAGCCGACGGCGAGGATCGGTCCCTGCACCGCTTCGGTGTTCTCCGGTGCCAAGACGCTCAGCTTCACCGAGAGCGCGACCACCACAGGGGTGAGCACGGCGAGGAGAAGCCCGAACTGGGCCAGCACCAGCAGCGCGGGGAACGCGGGATGGCGGGCGGGTGGTGGCGCGGTTGCGGTGTCGACGGGTGGATCGGACTCGGTTCTACCCATGTTCATGAGAGACCCCTTCGTGTCCCATGGCGACCCCGAACGAAACTTGTACACTTGTGCAATGTTGGTCGCCGCCGGAACGTAAGCCAGCCGCCAGCCGCTGTCAACGTCCGAACTGGACGGTGGCGGGATCAGATTCTGCTGCTGCTACCGTCGAATCGCGTCCAGCGCTCGGACGAAGCCGGCCACGGGGAGACGAATGAGCACCGACGACACGACCGCGGCAGGAGGACGCCGAGGCCCCTACCGCAGCGGTCAGGCACGTCGGCGCGAGATCATCGACGCGGCGACCGAGATCTTCGCCGTGGACGGCTACCGCGGCGGCAGCCTGCGCGACGTCGCCCGCTCCCTGGGCATGAGCCCTGGCTTGATCACCCACCACTTCGGCTCGAAGGAACAGCTCCTCGTCGCGGTGCTGGAGGAGAAGGACCTCTCCTCCAAGCTCGACGTCGAACGCGATCCCGCACCCGGTCACCTGGCCGCGGCACTGGTCGAAGTCGTGGAGATGAACGAGAAACGCCCAGGACTGTTGCGGTTGTTCACGACGCTGGCGGCCGAGGCGGTGAACCCGGAGCACCCCGCGCACGAGTTCTTCACCCGCCGCTACGAGCGGCTGATCCGCTACCTGGCCGGACGGCTCGAGGCCGAGACCGCGCGCGGAACGCGGAGCGAGAGCATCCCCGCGGCCGAGTTCGCGTCGATGGTGCTCGCCGCCATGGACGGCCTGCAGACGCAGTGGCTGCTCAGCCAGAACTTCCCCATGGCCGCGCGGTTCGCAACCATGCTGCGCGCCATGGGACTCGACCCCGGCAGCGACTGAACTGCGGCTATCGGTCTCGCGGATGTCGATCATTAGCAGGTCGGCCTTCCCCGATACCCACTGCTCGGCGAATCTGGGCGCGGTCGGCGTGGACCGGAGGTGCTCTTCGGGACGTCACGACCCGATCAGCACCGAACGCGGTGCCAGAGCAGGAAAGTGACCGCTCATGACCGATGCCGCCACCGCGATCGCCGCGGCCGCCCAGCGCTGTTCCAACGTCGGCCGATGGGGCCCAGATGACGTGCTGGGCACCCTCAACCACATCGCGGAAGCCGACCGCGTCGCCGCAGCCCGGCTCATCACTCGCGGCCGGGCCTTCTCCCTGTCGCTGCCGTACTCCGCGGACGGCCCCCAGCGGGGCTGGCGCCGCCGCACAAACCCGGTGCACACCATGCTCGACACCGGACTGGACGCGGAACACGGCAACCAGGGATTCCCCCACGGCCTCGGCGGTGCCGACGACGTCATCGCGATGCCGCTGCAGTGCTCCACCCATTGGGACGGCCTCGGCCACATCTTCGACCACGGCCGAGCGTGGAACGGGCGCCGCGCAAGCGAAGTCGTCACCAACGAAGGCGACGCGTTCACCGGGATCGAGACCGTTCGCGGCCTCATCACCGGCCGCGGGGTTCTCCTCGACGTCGGCCGCGTCGTGGGCAACGGCGAACTGCCGGACGGATTTGCCATCACCGAACAGCATCTCCTCGACACCGCCGACGCCCACGGCGTCGAAGTGAAGCGCGGTGACCTGGTGTGCGTGCGGACCGGGCGCCTCACGCGCGCTCGCAACGAGGGGTGGGGCGAGTACGCGGGCGGTCCGTCACCCGGGCTGTCCTTCAGCACGCTGGACTGGCTGCACCGCACCGCGATCGCGGGAATCGCCACCGACACCTGGGGTTGCGAGGTGCGCCCCAACGAGTTCGACGACGCTTTCCAGCCACTGCAACAGGTCGCGATCCCCCACACAGGACTCTTCCTCGGCGAGATGTGGGACCTGGACGAACTCGCCGATGACTGCGCCGCCGACGGCGTCTACACCTTCTGACTCACCGCCGCTCCGATCCCGGTCACCGGCGCCGTCGGAGCGCCGGTCAACCCCGTCGCCGTCAAGTGATCGTCGCAGTGGAGGCGTTGTAGATGAAAGGTCTGCGCAGCAAGGCAACCGGCGCGTGCATCGCATTCGCTGTCGTAGCGGCGAGCGTCACCGCGCCGTCGGCAGAACCTCAGACCGGCCACGGACGAGAGTCCACCGACCCCGTCATCACCTCGGTCGCCCAGGGATCTCTGCTCGGCTACCGCGATGACGGCGTCTACACGTTCAAGGGAATTCCTTACGCGGCTTCTGAACGGTTCGGTCTGCCGACCACTCCCCCGGCGTGGAGTGGCGTACGCCCGGCACTCCAGTACGGCGAGGTGTGTCCCACCGGTACCGAGTCCGTCAGCCCGTTCGACTTCATGACGCCGACGGGCAAGGACCAGGTCGAGAACGAGAAGTGCCAGTCCGTGAACGTCTGGACGAAGTCGCTCCGGACCGAGGCGCGCCGCCCGGTGGTCGTGTGGTTGCACGGAGGTGGCTTCTCCAGTGGTTCGTCGTCCGAACTGCCCTACTACGACGGCCGTAACCTCGCCGACCACGGCAACACGGTCTTCGTCAGCGTCAACCACCGGCTCAACGTGCTGGGGTACATGGACCTCTCCGCCCACGGTGAGGCCTACCGCGACTCCGGGAACCTCGGGATGCTCGACATTGAGAGCGCGCTGAAGTGGGTGCGCGACAACATCACGCGCTTCGGCGGCGATCCGAAGAACGTCACCGTCGTAGGGCAGTCAGGCGGTGCCGCCAAGGTGCTGACCCTCATGGGCATGCCTTCCGCGAAAGGGCTCTTCCACAAGGCCGTCGTCGCCAGCGGACAGGCAGCCGGCCGTTCCCAGAGCGACGCGCGGGCTCAGACCGCCGCGGTGTTCGGGGAACTCGGTGTCAACACTGTCGAGCAGCTCAAGCAGGTACCGCACCGGACGCTGCTCGCGGCCGCCGGCAGGGCGAGGTTCTCCGCGAGTCCGGTGATCGACGGCGCCCTCTACCCCGAGCGCACCGTCACAGCGGACGGCAAGTTCTCCGCACTCTCGCGGGACGTCCCGCTCATGGTCAGCAACACGTTCGCCGAGTTCTCCACCAATGCGGGAGCGATGATCACTCAGGCAGGTGCGGCGAACCCGCTCCAGGACGCCTACCGGCCGCAGACTTCCGAGGCGCGAGTCTTGCAACTGCTCAACGAGCGGTACAAGGCGTCCACGCCCGCGATCGTGACCGAGTTCCGCAAGCAGTACCCGACCCGCCCTCTCTTCGACCTGCTCTACATGGACGCCGGCGGTCCTGCGAACCGGCTTCCCACGGCTCGTGCCAAAGCAGGCCAGGGCGGGGCGCCTGTCTATGCGGCCGTCTACGCCTGGACGCTTCCGGTCTTCGGCGGCGTCACCGCCTACCACACTGGCGGAGACCTCCCGTTCATGCTCGACAACGTCGACACGGTGCGCAGCCTCGTCGCGGGCAAGCGTCACGTGGCCGACAAGGTCGCCGCCGAGGCCTCAGGTGCGCTGATCCGGTTCGCTGCCACCGGTGACCCCGGTGAGAGAGTCAGGCTCGACTGGCCTGCCTACGACAGCGCCACCGGTTGGACGATGGTCTTCGACGCCAGGAGTTCAGCTCGCAGGAAGCACGACGAGCGCTTGTTCGAGCTGATCTCCCGAGCACGCTGAGCAGCCTCGGCGTGCAGACGTGGTGATCACCGCCAAGCCATCCGGTCAATTCCGGGCGACCTGGCGGCGACGACCTGTTCTTAGAGGTAGACGCTCTGCAGCTGCTGGTACGCAGCCAGTCCATCGGGCCCGAACTCGCGGCCGATGCCGCTGCCCTTCACACCGCCGAACGGTGCGGCCGGGTCTGGCAGGTTGTGCGTGCCGAAAATTACGGCCATGTCACTCAATCCGCATGGCGATACTCGCGCATGACTCCGCCGAGTAGGTCCTGTCGATCCACGACGAAGCGTTCGATCTGGTCGAGTTCGAGAGGTTGGGGCCCGGCCCATAAGGGCACCGCGCCAGCGAGTGATCGGCGGGCGCGGTGCTCGTTGCAGTGTCGCTCGCACTCACCGTGCACCATAGGCCGATCTGATTCCAGATCAGCCTGCGATCCAACAGTTCGCTGCGAATGGTCTTGAACCCAATCGACAGACTTGGCGACGAAAGATTGAATCGCGTCGACTGGCCCTCTATACTGGGTTCGAGCTATCCAATAGCGCATGAACACCCGAACTGCGCAAGCTTGCTACACGTGGGGGGTCAAGTCCCCCCTCGGACACGAGCGTTATTCACCCCCACGGGGTTGATGGAGACATCAGCTTCGTGGGGGTTTTGCTTGTACCGAACTTGCAGGTCTATCGCCTCGTACAGCTCTTCCAGTCTCGCCGGCGCGCTGCCCCTCAGTGCCGCGCTGACGTCTCCTATCAGGTCGATCGCCGCGTATATCTCGGCGACGTCCACCTCCACCGGCGCTGGGACGTTGTCCAGCGCCGCTCGTGACGCGAGCCGCTCAGCTTGAGCCTCGTTGATCGCCTCGACCAGCGCTGCGGGGTCTACGCCGGCCATGATGGCGTTCTGGAACCTGGTCAGTTTGGCTTCCGCTTCAGCGAGCCGCTTCTTCGCTGCGTCGCGACCGATCTGTATGACCGGCTCTTGCGAGTCCATCAACGCGGCAACGGTCCGGTCGCGGTTCTTCCGATCAAAAACATGTCCGAGCCAGCCATTCACCGCATCCTGAAGAGCGCCCTCCCTCAAATAGACCGCGCCAGGATGCGACGTAAGCACGGGAGAACCCGGAGCCAACGTGCGCGCGGGGCACCGGTAATACATCGCCTTCTTGCGCGGGCTGCCCTCCATCTTCCGCCCGCAGATGTCGCACCGGATGCGACCGCGGAACAGGTAGCGGTGTTTCAGCGCACGCCCAGACCGTTCCGTCTTCCGCGCGCTCCGCAAGCTGCCCTTCGACTTCCGCAGAAGCTGCGCAGCCGTGAAGTCCTCAATCTCCACGATCTTCGGGTGCGCAGGATTACGCGACCGGACCACTCGATCCGGACTGGCTTTCCGAAACCGCACCACGTGACCAGCCGACACGTCGTCAGGGTCGAGCAGCGTCTCGAACTTCGTAGAGCGGCCGAAGAACGCATAGCCGGTGTAACGAGGGTTCTCCACGATCGCCCGCACAGTGCCGCCCTGCCAACCATCGCCGGGCCGATGCTTGTTCTGATCCGGCCGGCGCGCGGACGGACACAGAATCCGGTCACGGTTGAGCCCGTTGGCAATGGCCCGATCACCCATACCGCTCAAGTACTCGGCAAAGATGCGCTGGACAACCCATGCGGACTCGTCATCGATCGCGAGCACCCGCAATCGGTAGCCCTCCGCTGACTTGCGCGGATTCGGATGCGGACCGCCGTCTACCGTCACGTACCCGTACGGCGCTCGGCCGCCCTGGTGGCGTCCCTCGTTGAGCACCTGCGTATCCATCGCGGCCCGAACACGCGCCTGCACGTGCTGGCGCTCGGACTCGCTCATGCCACCGAGCACGCTCATCAGCATCTTGTGCGACGGATTCCGTGGGTTGTACTTCCCACCCAACTCCGGCACCCACAGATCGACCCCGTATGCCTCGAACCGCGGAGCGATCAACGAGAACTGGTTCCCGAACCAGCACCTCGTCCCCTCTCCCACCACGACGGCGCTCCAACCACGGTGCGGGTTCTTCAACGCCGCCAGCAACCGTGAGGCTTCGTCCCGCCGCTCCCACGGCACGGACCGCGACTTGAAGACCCAGGTCGATCAGTCATTCACGGCGACAGAGCGGGTAGTGGCCGCGTGACGTTGAGGTAACTCGTCAGACGGTGAACGTGGCGGCTGCGCGGTGGTGAGCACGAGAACTCGCCCGGCGCTTCCCCGATTGGGGGCATGACTCCGTCGGCTCCTCGCTTGGAGGTTTTCCAAGCAGTACCAAGGAACTCACACAGTGTGCGCAGTAAGCGCCAAGGCGAGGGGACCATGTGTCTGAACAGCGTGACCACCCACCCGTTCTCGACCGCGACGGCGGGATGTTGAGCGTTGACCTAAACGAAGCCGACACGCGGTTCCGACAGTGGATGCACGACAACCTCAGCCACGCAGCCGATCACTTCGGCCTCATCGTCGCCGGGCGGGCCCGACTCGGCTGGTTCGACCGGTCGATCAGCGCACCCGTTCAAGCAGCCGATCGGCAACTGTGGCTTCGCGTGGTGTCCGAGGACGCGCAGTGGACCGGCGGCGACTTCTGGACCGGGAACCTCGAGGCCAATGTGTTCACCACGCTGCCCAAGCCGCAAGTTCTCGCCATCTACGAGTGGGAGGAATGGCGACAGCAGCGTGTCGAGCTGATGACCTTGGCCCCCGGCTCGGCCTGCTCCCCCACCGACGCCCTGCGCCATGCGATCGATCTTCCCGACCAGTGGTGGTCGCAACTCCGCGGAACGATCGAGGTGGTCGCGGCGACGCCGACCGAGCGGGTCAATGCCGATCAGGCTTTGGTCACCGGCAGGATCCAGCAGTACTTCGGGAACTCGGTGAATCCCGTGGTCCGCCAATGGGAAACCGTGCACGGCGACCTGCATTGGGCGAACCTGATGGGACCGGACTTCGGCCTGCTGGACTGGGAACTGTGGGGCCGCGCTCCAGTTGGGACAGACGCGGCCACCCTGTACTGCTACAGCCTCCTCGTACCGGACACAGCGGAACGAGTGCGCGACACCTTCGCCGACGTGCTCGACACCGACGCCGGACAACTCGCACTGCTCTACGTCGCAGCCCGGCTGCTACACCGAGTCGACAAAGGCGACCACCCGGATCTCGCCGCACCGCTCAGAAAACTCATCGAGACCTTGTGAGCCACCCGTCAGACCGCCTCCTCGAGTAGCGACGGGTCTGCTGCACGAGTAGGTGACAGTTGTCGTCACGCAGCCTGACGATCGGGTCGACCGGCTTGGTGAACGGCCGGGAGGTCTTGTTCTGAGGCACGCGTAGCAAGCAGATCGGGAACGTCACGCCGGTCTTGTCGTCGCGGCC
>NZ_JAXAVV010000045.1:0-29379 GCF_033949925.1 Lentzea kristufekii | reverse complement strand
TTGATGGCCGCGGACTTGGCGGTCCAGGCCGCCCAGTCCAGCGTCCATTCCCAGTAGTCGTTGTGCGCCGGCCCGTTCGGGTCGGCCAGCCCGAGCTGCACCGAGGAACCCACGACCTCGACCGGGTCACCGACCATCGTCAGGTCGTAGAAGATCTTGGCGTCGGCACCGGACAGGTTCGCGCACCCGTGCGACACGTTCTCCTTGCCCTGCTTGGGGATCGTGTCGTTGTTCTCGTGCACGAACTCGCCGTTCTGGGAGATCAGCACCGCCCAGGTGACCGGGACGTCGTAGTTGTACACGGAGCTCTTCATCCTGCGTGAGGCTTCCTTCTGCTGCACCACGTGGATGCCGGACCGGGTCACCCTGCCCGGGTCGCTCTCCTTGCCGTACGAAGCCGGAAGGTCGTGCAGCAGCACGCCGTCGCGGTAGATCTCGAACCGCTTGGTCTGCGTGTTCGCCTTGGCCACCAGCGCGCGGTCCGCGATCTTGAACTGCGCGTGCATGTCGGCCTTGCCGAAAGCGCCCCCGCCGAACGGCACGCCGTAGATGGCGACGTCGAGGAAGACCTCGGTGTTCGGCTTCCAGTACTCCTTCGGCCTCCAATGCGCCTCGGTGTCGGACAGCCACGCCCACGCGCCCTCGGTCGGCACGGACGTCTTGACGGTCATCGCCTTCTGCACGGAAGCCTTGTCCTGCACGGGCGCGCTGAAGGTCACCTTCATCGGCATCGCGACGCCGTAGGTCTGGTTGTCACCGACGTTCAGCTTCGCGCTGGTGAGCCGCTGCGGCTTGACCGTGCGGAACGACCCGGTGACCGGGACGTCGGTCCCGTCCTCACTCTTGGCCGAGCCGGACCAGGTGTAGGCCTTGTCGTAGGCCAGGTCCTCGGTCGCGACCCAGCGCCCGGCGGAGAGTTCCCCCTTCACCACCCGGCCGTCGGCGCCCGTCAGCACGACGGCGGTCAGTGCGCCACCGGTCATTCCGACCTCGAATGGTCCGGCCGGGCTGATCCCCTCGCCCGATGCCGGAGTAACCGTGAGTACTGCCTTCGCCTTCTGCTCCGCGGCCGGCGCAGTGGGTTGCGAACCGGCCCCAGGCGCACCGTCGGGTGCGGCGCTGCAGGCGGTCAATCCCAGTAGTAGAGCCAAAACCAGTGGCCGGAACACGTTTCTCCCCAAGATCCCCTCGTCCAACGAACATGAGGACGCGCGGCGGTGGAACACGTTGCTCGGCAAATCGCGATCACCCACCCGGACCAGCGGATTTACTCCTGTTGAGGCACCCGACCGGCCGGTAATGACCTGTAGTGCTATGACCAATCACACGTTAGGCTGACCCGCGCAGGCCGTGGTTTCTGTGTTCGTGCTTCACACGCTCGCGGAACGACACGCGGGCGTGCGGTGCGCTCTCAGCGAGTTTGCCTAACGCCCCCGGGACGGCCGGGGTTGCACGGTGCAGCCCCAAGCTTTCCTGCGATGGAGGCAGGTACATGGCACAGGGCACTGTCAAGTGGTTCAACTCCGAAAAGGGCTTTGGTTTCATCGCCCAGGACAACGGCGGCGCTGACGTCTTCGTCCACTACTCGGAGATCCAGGGTCAGGGTTTCCGCACCCTGGAGGAGAACCAGCGAGTGGAGTTCGAGGTCGGCCAGGGCACCAAGGGTCCGCAGGCCCAGAACGTCCGCGCGGTCTGAGGTTTGTAATACGCCGCAATTGAGTCGTACGCGAGAAGGACCCTCGACCGGGCTCGGTCGAGGGTCCTTCTTCGTCTTCGCTCCGGGCTAGTGGCCGCGCTGGCGCGCTTCCCACTCCAGGCGCTGCATGACCCATTCCGTGGCGAGAGCCTGCGGGGAGGTCTGGCGCTCGGCAGCCAGTTCCTTGAGCTGCTCGTTCGCCATGAGTTGCAGCCTCAGCTGGTACACCTGCGCGCTGCCGAAGCCCGAGGCGGTGGTCTCGTTGTCCGCGTCCGGGGCCAGGGCGGCCAGGTAGGAGGTCAGCTCGTCGTCGTGCGACGTCTCCGGTTGCTGCGGGTCGTCCGCAGGGCGGTGACGGCCGGACTTGGAGCGTCCGAGGGATCCGATAGGCACCGGGACACGATAACGGCTCGGTCACGGAAGCCAAACCCCTGTGAGCCGGGTCACCCCAAGGTGTAAATGGGTCTACTCAGAGTGGATCTCCGGTGAGCGCCTGCCCGAGCAGGCTGACGCCGAGCCGTGGAGCTGCGGAGGCCCCCGCGCCAGGGGGAGGAACGCGGGGGCCGGAGGGGATCTCCACAGGCGCTGACCGGGGGTGTGTCAGCTTTTGGATTGTTGCACGCGCACGCGCTCGTTGGGGAGTGTTCGCAACGAGATTCTTATGCTGCCGATGGACGGAAACCCCGCAGTCGCAAGCTGTTGGTAACAACGAACACGCTGCTGAAGGCCATTGCGGCGCCCGCGATCATGGGGTTCAGCAGACCCAGGGCCGCGAGTGGAAGTCCAGCGACGTTGTAGGCGAACGCCCAGAACAGGTTTCCCTTGATCGTGCTCAATGTCTTGCGGGACAACCGAATCGCGTCCGCCGCCACCCGCAGGTCGCCGCGCACCAGCGTCAGGTCGCTCGCCTCGATCGCGACGTCGGTCCCGGTTCCCATGGCCAGCCCCAGATCCGCGGCCGCGAGGGCCGGCGCGTCGTTCACGCCGTCGCCGACCATGGCCACAACTCGGCCCTGTGCCTGGAGATTCCGGATCGCTTCGACTTTGCCGGACGGCAGGACGTCGGCGATGACCTCGTCGATGCCCACCTCGGCCGCGACCTCGGCGGCCACGGAGGCGTTGTCGCCGGTCAGCAACACCGGCCGCAAACCGAGTTCCTTCAGTTCCTGAATCGCTTGTGCGGACGTGGGTTTCACGACGTCCGCCACGACGATGGCGCCGACAACCTTGTCATCAAAGGAAACCGCGACAACAGTCCGAGTTGTGTGGGCAACAAGGGCCTCAGTCAACTCCTGCGGAAGAACGACGTTCCGCACCCGGCCGACGACGACGCGTCGGCCTTCGACCGTTCCGCTGACGCCCACGCCGTCCGTGGAGGCGAAGTCCGACACCGGAGGAACGTCGTCGGCCTCGCGGACGATCGCCGCGCCGATCGGGTGTTCGGACGCGTTCTCGACGGCCGCCGCGAACCGCAGCACCTCGCCGGGGTCCACCCCCGCCGCGGGGATCACGTCGACCACCGTCAGTCGGCCGGTCGTGACGGTGCCGGTCTTGTCCAGCACGACGGTGTCCACCCGCCGCGTCGACTCGAGCACCTCGGGACCCTTCACCAGGATGCCGAGCTGCGCGCCGCGGCCGGTGCCCACGAGCAACGCCGTCGGTGTCGCGAGGCCCAGGGCACAGGGGCACGCGATCACGAGCACGGCCACCGCCGTCGTCACCGCGAACTCCAGCGGCCGCCCGGCGAGCAGCCACGCGCCGAACGACGCCAGCGCGATCAGCACGACGACCGGGACGAAGACGGCGGACACCCGGTCCGCCAGTCGCTGCACCTCCGCCTTGCCTGCCTGGGCCTGCTCGACCAGCCCGGCCATCCGCGCGAGCTGCGTGTCCGAGCCGACGGAGGAGGCCTCGACGACCAGCCTGCCGCCCGCGTTGACGGTCCCGCCGACGACCTGATCGCCCTCGCCGACCTCGACCGGCACCGATTCCCCGGTGACCATCGAGCGGTCCACAGCCGACCTGCCGTCGACCACTAGGCCATCGGTGGCGACACGCTCACCCGGACGGACCACGAAGCGTTCGCCGGCCCGAAGCAGGCCGATCGGCACGCGGGTCTCCACGCCGTCGCGCAGCACCGCCACGTCCTTGGCGCCGAGCGCGAGCAACGACCGCAGGGCCGCACCCGCGCTGCGCTTCGAACGGGCCTCCAGCCAGCGCCCGAGCAGCAGGAACACGGTCACGCCGACCGCGACATCGAGGTAGATGTCTCCGGAGGTGGTGGGCCGCGGCAGCAGGCTGAACTCGTGCCGCATGCCGATGACGCCGGCCTCGCCGGACACCAGCGCGTGGAGCGACCAGAGGTACGAGACCGTGACGCCCATCGACACGAGGGTGTCCATGGTGCTGGCGCCGTGCCGGGCGTTGACGAAGGCCGCGCGGTGGAACGGCCAGCCGCACACCCACATGACCACGCTCGCCAGCGCCAGCGACACCCACTGCCAGGTCGGGAACTGCCACGCCGGGACCATCGAGAACGCGATCACCGGCACGCCGAGCACCGCGGCGAGGGTGACCCTCAGCCGCAGTTCACCGGCCTCGTCCACGTCGGGAGCCGCGGGCCGGGGCTCCTCCGCGTCGTAGCCCGCCGCCCGCACGGTCGACACGAGGTCGTCCACCCGCAGGTTGTCCGGGAACTGGACGCTGGCCTTCTCGGTCGCGTAGTTCACGGTGGCGGAGACGCCGTCGAGCCTGTTCAGCTTGCGTTCGATGCGGTTCGCGCAGGAAGCGCACGTCATGCCGCTGATGCTGAGCTCGACGTGGCGAGGCTCGGTCGTGGTCATGCGACCTGGTACCCGGCCTCGGTGACGGCGGCGACGACCTCGGCGCGGTCGAGCTCGCGGTCGCTGGTCACGGTGACCGCGCCGGTCTCCAGGACGACGTCGACACCCGTGACGCCCGAGACCTCGGTCAGCTCCTCGGTGACGGAGCTGACGCAGTGGCCGCAGGTCATGCCGGTGACGGTGTAGGTGGCGCTGACGGACATCGGAGCCCTTTCTCTCTTCGGGGCTCCGATTCTATACCCCCCTGGGGTAAGCGCTCTACTGAGGACTGTCGGGTTTGGGCTGGTCCAGGTTCTGGATGTCGCTCTCGATCTTGTTGACCAGATCGTCGAGGCCCTCGAGCATCTTGTCGAGCTCGGCCATCCGCGAGCCGAACGCGGACTCGATGTCGGCGTCGATGGTGTTCAGATCGATGCCGCTGAGCGCCTTGAAGATCGCTTCCTGATCTGCTGGAGGCGGTGGCTGGGACGCGTTTTGGCCCTCTGCATCGGGGGAAGGCTCCGGCGTGGGGTCGGTCATCGGTCCATCATCCACTGGCCAGTTCCTCACCGGTACGCACGGCACCAGTACAGAAAGTAACGCTGGGTGTCGGTGGAATCACTCTGCGGGGGGCTGCGGTCGTTGTCCCAGGTCGCTTAGCCTCGCGCCAACCTCAAGTCGGGGAGGGTGCTCATGAGCGGGTCACTGGAAGTGCGGAACTTCCTGTTCACGCAGGACGACGGCATGTCGCGACAGGGCGGGCCGAACGTGCCGGCCCAGCGCAACGGAGAACCCTCGCGGATCTCCGACGAACAGGTCCACCGGGCCAGGCTCGCGGTCGCCAGGAGCGCACTGGGGACCGAGGACTGCCGGATGCTGCTGGACATGCTGGGCCTGTCACCGGGCGAGGACGGCGGGTTGCCTCCGGTGCAACGGTGACCGTCGTGCGCACGCAAAAGCGGCCCTGACTCCAGGCGCGCACCCCCCGGAGCGCGTCTGCAGAACAGGGCCGCATCTCGAAACATACCCACGGGTCTCTTTAGCGGCAACGGCTAACCTTCACCCATGCCCCAGCAGGACCGGGCGTACGCGACACGTGAGGCGATACTCCACGCCGCGGCGGAGGAGTTCGACCGGCTCGGATACGAGCGCACGTCGCTGACCGCCGTGCTCGCGCGCGCCGGAATGACCAAGGGCGCGTTCTACTTCCACTTCCCCTCGAAGGAAGCGGTCGCCGATGCCCTGATCGAACGGCAGAGCGAGCTGTGGGCGCAGGTGAGGGAGTCGTGGCGGCTGCGTGCCGTCGACCCCCTGAACGCCCTGCACGGCATGTTCGCCGAGTCGGCCGACCGGATGGCGGCCGACGTGGTGTTGCGCGCCGGTGTGCGGCTCGCCGCCGATCGCGAGGTCGGTTATCCCGGCGTCCCGAGCGCGCACGTGATGTGGGAGAAGCTCATCGCCGCGTACGTGATCGAGGCGGCCGAGCGCGGAGACCTGCGGGCCGGCGTCGATCCGGAGGCCGTCGCGCGCACGTTGTGCAGCGCGGCGCTCGGTTCGAGGTTGATCTCTTCCGCCACCACCGCGTGCGCGGACTTCCCCTCGCGGATCCGCGAGGTTCTGGGGCACGTGTTGCCCAGCGTCGCGTCTTCCGGCTGGAAGTTGTCTGGATCACAAACTGCTTCTGAACCGGCGTGACGGGCCCGAACAGCCCTGATCAGGCATTTGTTGATCTGGGCGATCCGGCCCGGAAGGGGGTTTCAGCAGGTCAGCGCATAAGTGGGACCCCCGTTTTGGAGGTGCGCGGACCTATGGCATATGCTTACGATGCTTCCAGAGACCAGCTAGTCCCCATCATCTAGCGGCCTAGGATCCCGCCCTTTCAAGGCGGTCGCGCGGGTTCGAATCCCGTTGGGGGCACGCAGTAAAGTACGGTACGGTAAGACAGCACGAAGCAAGGCCCAGTGGCGCAGTTGGTTAGCGCGTCGCCCTGTCACGGCGAAGGTCGCGGGTTCGAGTCCCGTCTGGGTCGCTTTCTTTCTCATGGCCAGGTAGCTCAGTTGGTACGAGCGACCGCCTGAAAAGCGGTAGGTCGGCGGTTCGACCCCGCCCCTGGCCATACCTTCTTCGAAAGAAGCCCCACAGAGTTTTCTGTGGGGCTTCTTTCGTCATGCGCTGAAGGTGATTCGGGCGATCGCCTGGTCGTCGTGCGTTTTGTAGCGGGGCCAACGCAGGTGCTCCGAATCACCGCGTTCTGCATCGCGGATTCGGTCGAGCACTTGACCGAGCGGCAATTGCTCCAGGTCCTCCCAGGAGAAAAGCCCGTACTCGGACACTCCACAGGAGACACCGTCCGTGAGAGCGATCACACTCTCGGTCTCGTCGCGGCGCCAGGTCGCCGTCAGGGCCTGGTGTCCCGCAACGGGATCGGCCTCCGCGACCCAGTAGCCGCCCGGTTTGTTCTTCCACCTGAGGATGTCGGGGTCGGGCCGGAGGTCCTCGAGCCTGGTGTCCTCGAGCACTCGGGTCGACTGTCCGAACGCGACAACCGGGGTGTCGCACAGCACGAGCGCCTCGATCGTGTCGTCGTTCCAGCGCACCATCGACGCGGTCGCGGCGGGTGAGTCGCCGGGGACGAGGTCGTGTTCCGCCACGAGGTTCGCGATGGCTCGGGCGAGCAGGTCCGGCAGCGGATCGGTGTCGTCGAGCAGCCGGACCAGTTCGTCGGCGAGTTTCGTGGCGTACCAACCACCGTTGCGATCGGGTGGCCTGGTTCGCGAGGTCACGCCGTCGAGCACGACGACGGCGTTCGGCAGCACGCGGATTCGATCTTCGGTGACTCGGCCCGGAGCCCCCTGCTCGGCGGTCTCGATCTTCACGCCCTCACGGTACGTGTCAACTTCGGTTGACGAATGCCGTTTGTCAACGTACGTTGACATCATGACGGAAGCGACGGATCTCGCCACAGCGGCTGGGGATCGTGACCCGAAGGTCGGGTTGCGGGCCGTCAGCGCGTTGCGGCGACTGCTCGAACATCTGGAGGCGGCCCAGGTCCGCAGTGCGCGGGCGCAGGGCTGGTCGTGGCAGGACATCGCGGCGGAACTCGGGGTGTCCCGCCAGGCGGTCCACAAGAAGCACGGGGGGCGATGATGATCGCGGAACGGTTCACGAAGGAAGCCCGTGAGGCGGTCAAGGCCGCGGTGCGGGAGGCGGAGCAGATCCACGCCGCCGAGGTCGGCGTGGAGCACCTGCTGCTGGCGTTGCTCGACTCGCCGGTGCTGGCCGGGTTCGACCTGCCGCGCGACGAGCTGGAGACGGCGTTCCGGGACTACCGGCGCAAGGGCGGGCTGACCAAGGCCGACTCGGAAGCGTTGCGCGGCTTGGGAATCGACGTCGACGCGGTGATCGAGTCGGCGGAGCAGTCGCTCGGGACCGGGGTGCTGCGGCCGGGTCGGCGCCGGCGGTGGTTCGGGATGCCTCTGGAGCCGGACTTCAAGAAGGCGCTGGAGAACTCGTTGCGCGAATCGCGCGACCTCGGCCACAACTACCTGGGTGTGGAGCACATCCTGCTGGCGTTGTTGCAGGGCAAGGGAATCGTGGCCGAGGTGCTGACGGAGCGAGGTGTCACGTACGCGGAGCTCCGCAAGCGGGCCGCGAGCGCTCGCGCCAGGTGAGCGCGGGCAGGAACAGCTGCGCGAGCGGGCCGATGCCGAGCGCGTAGAGGACCGTGCCGATGCCGACCGTGCCGCCGAGCAGCCAGCCGGTGCCGAGCACGAGAAGTTCGAGCACGGTCCGCGTGAGCCGCAGGGAGATGCCTGTGCGGCGGCAGAACCCGGTGACCAGGCCGTCGCGCGGGCCCGGTCCGAGCCGGGAACCGACGTACGCGGCGAACGCGACGGCGTTCAGGACGATGCCCAGTGTCAGGAACACGATTCTGGGCAGGAGTCCTTCCGGTGCGGGCAGGAGCCAGAGCGTCACGTCGACGCTGACGGCGATGACCACGACGTTCGCGATGGTGCCGATGCCGGGCTTCTGCCGCAGCGGGATCCAGGCCAGCAGGACGAGCACGCCGGTGATCGCGGTGATCAGGCCGAAGCTCAGGCCGGTGATCTTCGTGAGGCCCTCGTGCAGCACGTCCCACGGGTTCAGGCCGAGGGTCGCGCGGATCTGCATCGCCATGCTCGCCCCGTAGAGCCAAAGACCTGCGAAGAGCTGCGGGAGGCGACGGGCTGGTGAGATCCGGACGGAGACCTGGTGGAGTGCGGTCATGGAGGCCATGTGGCCATGTTGCGCTGCGATTGGCCTGGTAATCCATAGCCAATTCGGGATAATTGGCTTCATGCTCCCACCAGGTGGACGTATATCCGGTGCTCGACTGGCTCGGCTTCTGGGTGAGTGGCGTCGTGGCGGTACCCGGCAGGGGTCGGTCGACCTCGCCGCGGCGCTGAAACTGCTGGTCGCGGACGGCCGGTTGCCCGTCGGGACGCGGCTGCCGTCCGAACGCGAGCTCACCGACGCGCTGCCGGTGAGCCGCACCACCATCACCGCCGCGCTGGACCAGCTGCGCACCGAGGGGGTCGTGGAGTCGCGGCGCGGGGCCGGGTCGTGGATCAACGGTCCGGTCGGCGCCGGCGGCGGCATCACGGGCGGCGACGACACGTTGATCGACCTGACCCGGTGTGCGCCGCCGGCGCATCCCGGACTGCGGCAGGCCATGGTGGCGGCGATGGCCCAGATGCCCGAGCACCTGGGATCGCACGGCTATCACGAGCGCGGGCTGCCCGTGCTGCGTCAGGTGATCGCCGATCGGTACACCGTGAGGGGACTGCCGACCTCGGCGGACCAGATCGTGGTCACGTCAGGAGCGCAGCACGCGTGGGCGTTGACGCTGCGGCTGTTCGCCGGGCCCGGTGACCGGGTTCTGGTCGAGCAGCCGACCTATCCCAACGCGCTGGAGGCGGTGCGGGCGGCGTCGGCGATCCCGGTACCGGTGCCGATGACGGACGACGGCTGGGACGTCGACGCCTACGAGGCGGCGTTGCGCCAGGTCGGGCCCCGGCTGGCCTACCTCATCCCGGACTTCCAGAACCCGACCGGAGCGCTGCTCTCCTCCGCCGGCCGGGAAGCTCTCGTCGCCGTGCTGCGCAAGGCGCACACGCCGCTCGTCGTCGACGAGACGCTGGTCGAGCTGTCGCTGACCGACGAACCGATGCCGTTGCCGATGGCGGCGTTCGGCGGGGACCTGGTGGTGACGCTGGGATCCGCGAGCAAGTCGCACTGGGGCGGACTGCGCGTCGGGTGGATCCGGGCATCGGTGGAGATCGTGCACCGCCTGACGTCCACGAGGGCGGCGATCGACCTGGGGACGCCGGTGTTCGAGCAGCTGGTGCTGGCCGACCTGCTGAAGGATCCGGAACCCGTGCTGCGGCAACGGCGCCTGGAGTTCGCCGCGCAACGGGACGTCGCGGTGCAGGCACTGGCGGAGCACTGTCCACAGTGGAGTTTCAAGGTTCCGGCCGGTGGTCTCGGCCTGTGGTGCACGCTCGACGCGCCGATCAGCACCCGGATCGCCGTGATGGCGCAGAACCACGGCCTGCGACTCGTTCCCGGCCCCAGGTGGGCCGTGCACGGGGGGTGTGAGCAGATGCTCCGAGTGCCGTACACGCAGTCACCCGAAGTGCTGCGAGAAGCGATAGGCCGTTTGGGTGTGATAGCTGCATCTGTTGCGGGTACAGGCTTTCCGGCGGATGCCGAGCTGTCGACGCCGGTCGCGTGAGACACGTCGGCCCGGTCTCCCGCAGCGGGGGAGACCGGGCCGACGAACTTGCAAACGAGAGGCCTGCGGAGGGGAACGTCCCAGGGATTGGCGTTCCCCGTCCGCAGGTTTCCCGTGTGGTCCGAGACTGCGGGGGCAGCGCGGCACTCGGACCAGACCCGACCTGCCAGGGCGCGGTTGGCAGGTCAGGAAGACTGGGGTTCCTTGCGTACAACGGGAAATGACAGAAGGAGTTACTGGCGCGACGGCACGAGACGGTCACAAATCGCGCAGAGGGCAGACTGGTCCTGTCGGACTCAGTCGGGTGACGTGCTGGGCAGGCCCGGAATGCTGCCGGGCGCAGTGCCGTCGCGACGCTCCTCGACCGACCACGTGGCGGGCGGGAAGAGCGAGTTGTGCGACGTCAGAACGGCGAGCACGCCGCGCGTGCCGCCGGAGTTGTCGGTGTGGCCGGACGACGCGGAGGCCGTCGCGACCACGGGGGCCTGCTGCGGTGCGGGCAGCGGCGCGTCCGGGCCGGGAATGGACCAGTTGTAGTCGTTCGCCGGCGCGGGTTCGGTCTTCACGGGAGCGGGCACCGGAAGATCGGGAAGGAGCTGCACGGCCTTCTTGGCCACCAGGACGGGCGCGGGTGGCGGAGGAGGCGGCGGGGGCAGTGCGGCCGCGAGCCTCGCGGCGATCCTGGCGGCGCGGACCTTGGCCTTGGCCGCGATGACCTCGGGCGGTGCCTCGTTCGAGATGGTGCCCGAGCGCGAGTTGCTGGTCGAACCGCCGGTGAAGTCGAGGATCGGGCCCTCGTCGGGCTCTTCCTGGGCCTCTTCCTGGGGCTCTTCTTCCGGCTCCGTCAGCGCCGGCGGCGGGACGAGCTTCTCCGGCTGGTGCTTCTCCACCACCGACGCGGTGAACGCCTTCGCCCACCCGGCCGGGTCGTCGAGGAGCTGCGGCGCTTCAGCGGCGGTCTCGGTGGTGAACGCGGCGGCAGGGGGTTCCTCGGGGCTGGCGGACGCGGTCGTCCCGCTCAGCAGCCAGGCGGCGGCGGTGAGCCCGCCGAGGGCAGCAGTCCGCAGCAGCAGTGCACGCACTCCACCACCTGCCACAGGATCACCACCCGTCCACCGTTTCGGGTCACCCTCAACGCACAGCGCGCCATCGGAGGTCGACGTAGAGCTATGTCTAGCACCGGTGAGTGACTTTGCGAACCCACTCCGCGCTAAACACCCGGAAGGGCGGTCTTGTGCGGCTGTCCGTGTTGCCCTGATCAGGCATGAACACCCTCAGTGTCGTCATCGGATCGAGTGACATTGCGCGTCGGTCTCCTGTGGACCGTGTCGCGGCGGGGGATGGTGTCCGTTGTGGACGCGCCCAAGCAGGTCAACAGCCTCTCTGAGCTGGTCGATCACGCCTCCGCCGAACTCGGTCCGGTGGTCGTGCACGATTCGGCCGGCCCAAACGAGTGTTTGGTCCGTTCGGGGGAACTGATCGTCCTGCCGCTGGACGCACCCACTGTGCGCAAGCGCTTGCGAGGCGTCTACTCGCACGAGGAGATCGCTTCGGGCGCCATCCGCATGCACCTGAAAGCCTCCGAACGAGCGCGCGTCGTCGAGGTCGCCGCCGACGTGGGGGCCACCCCGAACCACGTCCACTTCGCCTGCCCGATCATGATCGGCACCTCCCGCCCGGTGATCGGCGAGCGCCTCCCGGACCTGCTGGGCGAGGGCACGGTCGCGTTGCTCGACACCCCTCTGGACGCCCCGCACGGCGCGTTGGTCGCCGGCGTCCTCCGCCACCACGGAGCCTTGGTGCGCCCGTTCCCCGTCCTGGGCGCCTCGGGTTTCGGCGACGACCTCACCCTCGCCGCCGCGTTGCGCGCCACCCGCGACCTGCCGGTGGTGCTGGTCGCCTCCGGCACCTACTCGTTCGACGACCTCTGCCCGCCGGTCCTGGCCGGCTGCGGCGGCAACGTGGTGGCCGCGGCGGGCAACGGCGGTTCCGAACGCCCGTGGTGGCCCGCCGCCTTGCCCTCGGTGACGGCGGTGGGTACCTCGGCCGCCTTCTCCGGCCGCGGGCACTGGGTGGACGTGGTCGCGTCCGGGGTCGACGTGCCGGCGACGGTCGGGACCTCTCAGCTGCTCTGCACCGGCACGTCGTTCGCCGCCGCCCTGCACGCCGCCACCCTCGTGCCGGTGCCGTAGCAGCTGAAGCCCAGGTGGGCGACGGCCCGCGCGGCTTCCGCCGGGTGGTCGACGAGGCGGTGGACCTCGGCCATGGCCGCCCCGACCCGCGCGTCCGGCACCGGCAGCACGCTCGCGATCACCGCTCTGGTGCCGGCGTCGAGGAACGCGCGGGCGAGACCCGACTCGCAGGCCGACAGGACGACCGTCTCGGGCGGGTGCTCGATCCTCGCGATGTCGTAGCCGTAGAGCGGGCCGTCCCGCAGTTCGAGGTGGGAGAACAGCGGGTTGTCCGGGTGGACGTGCCCGTGCGCCGCGATGTGCACGATTCCGGCGCCGTCGAGCTGCTTGAGCGTTGATTCCACAGTGGACTCTGCGATCGTGCCGCCGTGTTCCTGGTGCAGTGCGGGCACTTCGTCGCAGGACAGCCCGGGTCCGGTGACCCAGAGCCGGTGGCCGCCGCGACCGGAAGGCCTCCACCGGCTCAACGACGGAACGACGTGGACCCGGCGGCCCAGTGCCGCCCACGGCATCTCGTTCAGCACCCCGTCGGGGATCACGACGACCTCCTCCGCCTCCGGCAGCAGGTCGGTGGTGACGGCGCGCCCGGCCCGCAGTGCGAGCTTCGCGGAACGGACGAGTTCGGAGGGGTCGGGCACCACGCGCATCCGAGCACGTCCGTCGACGAGCGTGACGGCCTTCATCTGTCCTTCGTGGACGATGAAGCTGACCAACGGCAGTCCCGTCGGTGCGGCGTCCGTGTCCTCGCTTCTCCTGGACGCGAGGGTGAGCCTTCGAACGTTCCGCTCCAACGCCTCCAGTGGCAGTCCGAACGCCTTCGCCCGGCGCAGGTCGGTGAGCGCTTGCGCGAGCCCGGGATCGTTGGGAGGCAGCGGAACGGAGGCCCGGTGCCGCTCTGACCAGTGCAGCACCTCGCGGGCAGTCCTGGCGAGCCCGAGTGCGTGCCCGGTCAGCTCGCGCCGCGGCCAGTCACCGTGGTGCTCGTCGAGCACCTTCAGACCCGCCCGGCACGCGGCGAGTGCACCTCGCCGATCAGACCGCCGAGCCTGCGCGAGCCACCCGAGCGCCCGCGTCTGGGCGGGCCCGCGAAACCGGTGCGCCGCAACGGCGTCCAGCTTCCCGGCCGCCAGCATGAACTCGACGTCCGTGCCGCCGTGCCGGACGGCCGGAGCCGGATCTCCGTCGCGCAACGCACAACGCGCGCTCAGCACCGCCAGCTCGGGCACGTGCCGATCGCACCGCCGCAGCAACTCCATCGCGGGCGCCAGCACCCGTCGCGCGTCCGCCGTCAGCCCGGCCGCGAGCAACGCCTCGGCCCGGTCGACGAGTGCCTCCGGCCGGCTCGCCGAGTCGAGACCGGCCTTCGCGGCCTCCTCGTACCTGCGCAGCGCCAGGGGCAGATCGCCGGCGAGCATCGCGACGAATCCCCTGTTGTGCAGGCACATCGCCGCCCGTCCCGGCTCGCCCATCGCGCGCAGCAGCGTCTCCGCGGCCCTGAAGTCGGCCTCGGCGGACGTCAGCCTGGTCGCGTTGCAGCGGGCGATCCCGCGTCCGATCAAAGCGTTGGCCAGCCACCTCTCGTCGCCGTACCTGCGCAACTCCCGGATGACCGCGGTGAGTTCGGCGATCGCCAACCTGGGCTCCTGGCAGAGGTGCAGCCCGCGCAGACACCTGGCCCGAGCGAGCTCCCTGCCGCGCAGCAGGGGTGTCGCGTGGTCGAGGTGCTGAAGGCTCCGCTTGCGGCGGCCACGGTCCAGCTCGATCCACGCGAGCGTCAGGTGGAACCGCGCCTCGCCGGTGAGCCGCAGCCCGCGCCGGGCGAACCGGGCGGCGACGTCGAGGTGGCCGAGTTCGACGTGGGCGACGCTGAGGTCGTGCAGGGCGTCGGCCCGCTGTGCCCTGGTGCCGCGGACCTCGGTCGTCGCGATGGTGGCCCGGGGGTCGGCGCTGGCGCTCATGCGACGAACCAGCCGGTCGTGAGGCCCAGACCGGGCACGGTCACACACACCGGGCCCGGCTGGACGGTCGCGCGGAACCAGCCCTCGGGATCCGGCCGCAGTGCCTGGACGGACGACGGTGAGTGGATCTCGACGGCGAGGTCGCTGTCGTCCAGCACGCCGGTCAGGTGGCCGGGGTCGAGCTGCAGGTGCAGGCGGCCGGTGCCGAGGTGGAACACGAGCTGGCGGGAGGGGCCGCGGACCGGTTCGTCCACAGGGGTCATCGGTTCGAGGCCCGTCGGGCGCGGTGCGAGAGCCGGCGGCGGGGTGTCGGAGCTGAGCAGGCCGGCGATCTCGTCGAGCAGCGAGTCCCTCATCGCGAACCCCCTAGGTCGAGCAGGCTGTGGACAACTGGCTGAGGCGGGGCGTCGGCGCGGGACAGGGCGGCGGGTTCGGGAGGGGCGGCGGCCTGGGCCGGAACGTCAGTGCACGGCAGAACCGCAGACCCCGATGGGCTGTCGGCGCAGCCTGGAGCTGTGGACAGCCTGCGGAGGCCCGGCTGGGGCGGGGCGTCGGTGCGATCGAAGAGGTCGGCCAGCAGGGCCAGGAGGTAGTCCCTCATCGCAGGTCCACCAGCTTCCGCCGCAGCTCAGCGAGGCAACGGCTGCGCGTGGAGCCAACGCTCCCCAGCTTCATCCCCAGGGCGTCGGCAACCTGTGCATAACTCAGTTCGGGGCTGTGGGCAGCGATCCTCAGCAGCCGCTGGCAGCGCTCGTTCAAGGTCATCAGCGCGGACCACAGCCGGCGCTGCCGGTCGTTGGTGATGGCGACCTCGTCCGGGGCCGGCAGGACGGACGCCGGCTCCCAGAGGTCGTAGGAGACCTCGCGGCCCCGCGTGCGCAGGACTGCTATCGACTGGCGGGATGCGGTACGGACCAGCCAGGTCGCGAGGTGCTCGGGTTCTCGCAGGCGGGTGAGGTGTTCTGCCAGGCAGAGCCAGGTGCACTGGTAGACGTCGGCGGCGTCGGTCTGGCTCAGGCGGAACGATCTGGGCACCGACCAGACCAGCCGGGAGTAGCGCTCGACGAGGGCGTCCCAGCCCGAGAGACCGGAACGCCACGCGGTGAGAACCTCAGTGTTCGAGTCCATGCCATTTGGAGTCGAACTCCGGAGCCGCGGCTCCGCACCTCACCCGAAAGTGGGTTGTCCACAGTTGTGGAGAAACTTATCCACACCTGTGGGCAACTACAGCTTGTGGAGGCGCTCCGCGGCTTCGTCGATCACGGCGTCCTGCTTGCAGAACGCGAACCGGATGAGGTGCTTCCACTGGTCGGGCCGGTCCGTGAACACCTGGACCGGCACGGCCGCGACGCCGATCCGGGCGGGCAGGTCGCGGCACAGCGCCAGGCCGTCGGTGTAGCCCAGCGGCCGGACGTCCGCGCAGATGAAGTAGGTGCCTTCGGACGAGCGCACCTCGAAGCCGGCCGCGCGCAGGCCCTCGGCCAGGCGTGCGCGCTTGGACGCCAGCGAGTCCCGCAGCCCGGTGACCCAGTCCAGTTCGGCGGTCAGGGCGTGGGCGACGGCTGGCTGGAACGGTGCGCCGCCGACGAAGGTCATGAACTGCTTGGCCGCGCGGACCGCCGAGACGAGTTCGGCGGGGCCGCAGACCCAGCCGATCTTCCAGCCGGTGCAGTTGAACGTCTTGCCGGCACCGGAGATCGACAACGTCCGCGTCGCCATGCCCGGCAGCGAGGCCAGCGGGATGTGGACGAGTCCGTCGAACACCAGGTGCTCGTAGACCTCGTCCGTGATCGCCAGCAGGTCGTGCTCGACGCACAGGGAGGCGATCGCTTGGAGCTCCTCCAAGCGGAAGACCGTGCCTGTCGGGTTGTGGGGCGTGTTGACCAGGATCGCCCGAGTCCGCGGCGTCACGGCCGCGCGCAGGGCGTCGACGTCCAGCGCCAAGCGGCCGGAGGCGTCCTCGCGCAGGCCGACGGTCACCCGCGTCGCGCCCGCCATGGCCACGGAGGCGGCGTACGAGTCGTAGTACGGCTCGATGAGGATCACCTCGTCGCCCGCCTCGACCAGCGCCAGCAACGAGGCCGCGATCGCCTCGGTGGCGCCGACGGTCACCAGGACCTCGGTGTCCGGGTCGTAGGAGAGGCCGTAGCGGGAGCGGTGGGCGGCGACGGCGCGGCGCAGCACCGGCATGCCCGGGCCGGGCGGGTACTGGTTCACCCCTGACGCGATCGCCGACTGGGCGGCCTGCAACATCGACGACGGACCATCGGTGTCGGGGAAGCCCTGACCGAGGTTGACGGCGTCGTGCTGCACGGCCAGCGCCGTCATCTCCGCGAAGATGGTCGACGTGAACGGCTGCAACCGGGGAACTAGCGCTGGTACCCGCACAACGCAGGATCTTCACGGACAATGTGGTTGTGGAGCAACTGACCGCCGCTGACCAGCAGAAGCGCACGGACCTGCGCAAGATGAAGCTCGTCGCGACGAGCTTCCTGATAGGCGCGACGATCATCTTCTTCGGCACGCACGCCTTCGAGGGTGCCTGGGTGGGCTACGTGCGGGCCGCCGCGGAGGCCGGCATGGTCGGCGCCCTCGCGGACTGGTTCGCCGTCACGGCCCTTTTTCGCAGGCCACTGGGGCTGCCGATCCCGCACACGGCGATCATCCCCGAACGCAAGAACATGTTCGGGCAGACGCTCGGCGACTTCGTGGGCGTCAACTTCCTGAGCCCCGAGATCGTGCAGGACAAGCTCCGCCGGGCGGGCATCGCGGAACGTGCGGGCGCCTGGATCAAGCAGCCCGCCAACGCCGAGCGGATCACCAACGAGCTCTCGAACGTCCTCAAGGGCGCGATCACGGTCCTCAAGGACGAAGAGGTCCAGGCGGTCGTGGAGCAGGCGATCGTGAAGCGGGTCACGGAGAAGCCGTGGGGTCCGCCGCTGGGCAAGCTGCTCCAGCAGGTTTTGACCGACGGCGCGCACCACAAGCTCGTCGACCTCATGTGCGACCGCGCCTACGAGTGGGTGCGCGACAACTACGACAAGGTCAGCCTCATCGTCTCGGACCGCGCGCCGACCTGGTCGCCCAAGTTCGTCGACGCCCTGCTCGGCGACAAGGTCTACACCGAGCTCGTCAACTTCGCCTGGGCGGTCAAGACCGACGTCAACCACCCGATGCGCCTCGCCGTCGACCAGTTCCTGATCGAGTTCTCCGGCGACATGCAGACCGACGAGGCGACCATGCACCGCGCCGAGCAGGTCAAGCAGCAGGTGATCGGCCACCCGGACGTCCAGAAGCTGATCAGCAGCGCTTGGAGCACGGCCAAGAAGATGCTGATCGATGCCGCCGAGGACCCGTCCAGCGAGCTGCGCAAGCGCGTCACGCAGGGCCTGATCACGCTCGGCACGAACCTCACGGACGACCTGGAGCTGCGCGCCAAGGTCGACGGCTGGCTGGAGCAGGCCGCCGGGTACGTCGTCGGCAACTACCGCGCGGAGATCACCACGCTGATCACGGACACGGTCGAGCGCTGGGACGCGGAGGAGACCTCGCGCAAGATCGAACTGCAGGTCGGCAGGGACCTGCAGTTCATCCGGATCAACGGCACCGTGGTGGGCGCGCTGGCCGGCCTGGTGATCTACACCGTGGCCAACGTGCTGTTCTGAGGCGTGTTCTGGGCTCTTGTCCGTTTTCGGAACGTGCGGGCCTTCTCGCGGTTCCCGCACACCTGCATCGAGCACCAGGTGCGCGAACGGTTGCGCGAGCGGTCGAAGAACGCACGCTGGCAATCATCGGCAGGACAGATCTTGAAGCGTTCCCAGGAGCCCAGCACCGCGAGGCGGGCCGACGCGGCGAGCACCGCGCCGAGCGCGTCCGAGCTCGACAGCACCGGAACGCCGTCGGTGAGCTCGATGTGGACGACGCCCGCTGCCGTCTGAGGCCCTGACGACCCCTCGATGGACGACCGCAGTGCCGCACGAGCGGCGCGCGCCTGCGCGAGTTCGCTGCTCCGCCCGAGGCCGCGCTCGGTCACCCACGCGCGCCAGGAGGCTTCACTGTCCAGTACTTGTCGAGTGTTCAGGAAGTCGAGCAGCAGCTCGACGTCGTGATCCCAGCCGACAGTCAGACCAGTCACCCCTCCACTGTAGGCGCCACGGCGGTCGCCCGTCAGGGCATCCAGGGAATACACCAGGTGTATACATCGTGTGTATAGTCCTCCTCATGTCGATCGGGCACGCACTGTTGGGCCTGCTGGAAGGCGGTCCAAGGCACGGATATGACCTGAAGCGCGCGTATGACGAGCGTTTCGGTCACGACCGGCCGTTGCACTACGGACAGGTGTATTCGACCCTGTCGAGACTGCTGAAGAACGGCCTCGTGAGCGAGGCGGGCGTGGAGGCGGGCGACGGCCCGGAGCGCAAGCGGTACGCGATCACGGACGCCGGGGTCACCGATGTGGAACGTTGGCTCGGCACGCCGGAGAAGCCCGAGCCGTACCTGCAGAACACCCTCTACGCGAAGGTCGTGCTGGCCCTGCTGTCCGGCCGCAGCGCGACCGAGGTCCTCGACACGCAACGCGCCGCGCACCTCACCGCGATGCGTCAGCTGACCAGGCGCAAGACGGACGGCGACCTCGCCGACCAGCTCATCTGCGACTTCGCCCTGTTCCACCTCGAAGCGGACCTGCGGTGGCTCGAGCTGACCGCGGCCCGCCTCGACAAACTCGCCGAGGAGGTGGCCCGATGACGTCCCTGCTCACCGCTGAGGGCCTCTGCAAGTCGTTCGGGAAGACGAACGCGCTGGACGGTGCCGGCATCTCGATCCGCGAGGGCGAGGTCGTGGCGATCATGGGCCCGTCCGGGTCCGGCAAGTCCACCCTGCTGCACTGCCTCGCGGGCATCCTGCCGCCGGACTCCGGCACGGTCACCTACCGCGGCCGCGACCTGACCGGGATGAGCGACGGCGACCGCAGCGAGCTGCGGCGCACCGAGTTCGGGTTCGTCTTCCAGTTCGGCCAGCTCGTGCCGGAGCTCACCTGCCTGGAGAACGTCGCGCTGCCGCTGCGCCTGAGCGGCATGAAGCGCAGGGACGCCGAGCGCGCGTCGAAGGAGTGGATGGCCCGGCTGGAGGTCGACGCGGTCGCGGACCAGCGGCCCGGCGAGACCTCCGGTGGCCAGGGGCAACGGGTCGCGGTGGCCCGTGCGCTGGTCACGGCGCCGAAGGTGATCTTTGCCGACGAGCCGACCGGCGCACTCGACTCGCTCAACGGCGAGCGGGTGATGCACCTGCTCACGACCGCGGCCAGGGAGACCGGCGCGGCCGTCGTGCTCGTCACGCACGAGCCGCGGGTCGCCGCGTACTCGGACCGCGAGGTCGTGGTGCGCGACGGCCGTTCACGGGACGTGGAGTTCGTCAGGTGAACCGCGTTCTCAGCGATCTCGCCCTGGGCGTCCGGCTGGCTGTCGGGGGCAGCCGGAAGTCCTGGGTGAGGCTCCTGCTCCAAGGTGCCGGCATCGGGATGTGCGTGGCGGTGCTGCTGCTCGCCGCGTCGATCCCGACCGCGTTCGGCAACCGCGACCAGCGGGGAGACGCCCGCAACCTCGTCGAGGAAGGCACCGGGGCGGCGCCGCTGCTGCTGGAGAACGGGTCGGTCGCCTACCGGACCGACTCCATCAGGGGTGGGTACGTGCGCGCCATGGTGGCGGACGCGCCCAAGCCGCCCGGCGTCGAGCGTCTGCCGGGGGACAACGAGATCATCGTGTCGCCGCGGCTCGCGGACCTGCTGGCGAGCCCAGAGGGCGAACTGCTGCGGCCGAGGTTCCCGCAGAAGGTCATCGGCACGTTCGCGCCGGAGGGCATGGACGGTCCGCAGGACCTCAGGTTCCTCGCGGGGGACTCGAAGATCCAGCGGAACAACGGCAACCAGGTCTACGCGTTCGGCCAGGAGTACCCAGGCGGTGGGCTGCCGACGATCCTGTTGATGCTCAGCATCGTCGGCGCGGTCGTGCTGCTGTTCCCCGTGCTGGTGTTCGTGAGCGTCGCGACCCGGCTGGCCGCCGCTCAGCGCGATCGCCGGCTGGCGGCGTTGCGACTGGTCGGGGCGGGTGCGACACGGGTGCGGCTGATCGCGTCCGGCGAAGCCCTGGCCGGTGCGGTGGTGGGACTCGTCGTCGGGTTCGGGCTGTTGTTCGCGATCAGGCCGCTCGCCGACGACATCCCCATCCCCGAGATGGCGGTGTTCCCGAGCGACCTCACGCCGACGTTGCCGCTGACGCTTGTCGTGGTGATCTCCGTGCCGGTCCTGGCGGTGCTGACCTCGGTGTTCGCCATGCGCCGCACGATCGTCGAACCGCTCGGCGTGGTCCGCGAGCAGAAGCCGGTGAGGCGCAGGCTGTGGTGGCGGGTCGTGCCCGCGCTGGCCGGCGCGGCGCTGCTGGCCAGCCAGTTCGGCAAGTTCGGCGGGCAGGCGAAGCCGGAGGAGTGGCCGATCATCGCCGGCGTCGTCCTGCTGATGTTCGCCGTCCCGGCGTTGCTGCCGTGGCTGGTCGAACGGGCCGTTCACCGGCTGAGCGGCGCCACGCCCGCGTTGCAGCTGGCCGTGCGCCGGTTGCAGCTCGACGCGGGCACGGCGGCACGGGTCGTCGGCGGGGTGGCGGTCGTGCTTGCGGGCACCGTGACGCTGCAGGTGATCCTCGCGGGCGTCGAGAACGACGTGAAGGCCGAGGACACGCGGGCAGCGAGCAGGAACTCCCTCAGCGTCACGGTGAACGAGACCACCCCGATTCCGGACCTGCCGGACGTGCTGGCCAGGACACCGGGTGTGGTCGGAGTGCACAGCGTCCAGCGCACCTGGGCGGCGACGCCCGACAACGACCACACCACCATCGCGGTCGGAACGTGCGCCGCGCTGAAGACGGTGGTGGACCTCGCGGACTGCGCGGACGGCAAGGCCTACCTCGTGCCGACCGGTAACGGTCTCGGTGATCCCAAGGCCGGTGACGTTCTCCGGTTCGAGGAGACCGGCGGCACCTGGACGGTCCCGGCGCTGGAACGCAGGACCGGTACCCGCCTCGGGATCTTCGTCACCCCGGCCGCAGCCGGGAACCTCGACCTGTCCCGCACGTACGCCGAGATCCAGGCCGAGGTGGACACGACGCGGCCGGACGTCGCGGAGCACGTGCGCAACGCTCTCGCGCCCTACTCGTGGCGGGTGCACACCATCTTCTTCGGTCAGGACAACTCGTCCGAGGTCGAGCAGGTGTTCCTGGCGGTGCGCAGGGCGCTCTACGGGGCCGCGCTGCTCACGTTGCTGCTCGCGGGAGCGTCACTGCTGGTCGTGGGGCTGGAGCAGGTGCGGGAACGGCGCCGTCCGCTCGCGGTGATGGCGGCCAGCGGGGTGCCGCGCGGCACGCTGGCCCGGTCTCTGGTGTGGCAGAACGCCATCCCGCTGGTGATCTCCACGGTGGTGTCGGTGGGCACCGGCATCCTGCTCGGGGTGCTGGTCACGAGGGCGTTCGACGCCGAGGTCCACTACGACTGGGCGGGCATCGGCTTCGTCACCGGCATCTCGGTGGGGATGGTCGTGCTGGTCACTGCTCTGATGTTGCCTTCGCTGAGAAGGGCGACCGGAGCACTTGGCCTGCGGACCGAGTAGTCCTGGACGTCATCTCGTGCTCTGCCAGGCGGTCCTGCACCAGTCCGTGCCGGAACTGGTAGCAGGCTCCCGCCCGGCAGAGCACGCCGAGCTTGCGCGCGTCCTCCAGGAAGACCATCAGCTCCCAGGGCAGCTTTCCGCGCAGTGCCAGCCAGATCCGGGCGACGGTGAACCACCACCAGCGCAGGTGCAGCACGGCCAGTGCGAACCCGAGCATCAGCCCGGACGCGAGCCCCAGCCCGACCATGCCGGTCTGGGTCGGGCCGAAGACCAGTGCCGCCGCCGATCCGAACACCACGGCCAGCACGAGAGATCCGGTCCAGACGGCGATCCGGTCGCGTGCCATCGTCCACTGAGGACTGGAAGCCTGCGACAGCTCGGCGGCGCTCGACAACGCGAACCGCAGCGCGATCGCGACGGCGAGCCCGAGTCCGACCACGAGCCCGGCGGAAAGTCCGTACAGGGCACCGAAGACGAGTCCGGCGGCGAGTCCGAGAACGCCGGGGACGAGCAGCAGACTGCGCCAGATCCCCAGCCGCGGCTTGGCCTTGCGTTCGTGTGACGCGGTCAGCGCGGCGGCGCCGACGGCGATGCCCGCGACCAGGCCGGTGATCGGGGCGAGCGACGGCGTGATCGAGTACGCCATCAGCCAGCCGACGCCGAACCCGCCGATCGCGCCCAGCACCAGTGCGCCGAGCACGGCGAGCCACGTGTTGCCGACCGACCGGCGCAGCTCCCACCAGGCCAGCTCGCGGATGCCGCGGTCGCGCATCTCGTGGGCCAGGAACTCGAGCCACTTGCGCGCCCTGTCCCGCGGCCAGACCTGGGTGGCCCTGGCGTGGTGCGCGAACGCCCTGTTGCCGAACGCCCGCGACACCAGTTCGTCGCAGAGGTGGTCGGAGATCGCCCGCGCGTCCGGGAAACGACCGCGGTCGAGCAACTCGGTCGGCTCCGCCTCGCTGTCCGCGTAGACCATGCTGGCCAGCCACATCGTGAGCGGCGTCGACAGCGCGTCCGCGAGCCTGCCGTCCGGTTCCTCGCGCAGCTGGATGAACACGGGCTCCCAGCGCGCGGCGCCCCAGCTGTCGGCGCTCGCCCGCAGGTAGGCGGCGACCTCGTCCAGGTCGAGCGGGGCCAGTTCGACGACGTCCGCGCCGGGCAGCGGGCCCGCGAGGTGGACGGCCTGCTCGAACTCGTCCGTGCGGCAGGTCAGCACCAGCGGGCGCTTGGCGGGGAACGCCTTGGCGATCCGCGCGAGAGCGTCCGCACGCTGGTGAGCGGGGATGTCGTCGAGACCGTCGAGCACGGGCAGGACCAGGTGCTGCTCGATCAGCAGGTCACCGGCGTAGCTGCCGTACAGCTCGGTGTTGCGCAACGCCGGATGGTCCTCGTACAGCCTGCGCGTGAGCCACGTGCGGATGTCCTCGACCGCCGGGTTCCACGTCGACAGGGGCAGCAGCACCGGCACCATGCCGCCGTCGTAGCGGTCCAGCAGGCCGCACGTCAGCAGCATCGCGACCGTCGACTTGCCGGTGCCGGCCCCGCCGATGATCACCATGCGCCGGTTGATCTGCCGTTGGAACGCGCCCACGACCGCGTCGCTGCGTCCCGGTGGCGCGGCCGGCTCGTCGCTCACGTCCAGCTCGGTCGCGATCCAGTGCAGGTCGAGCAGGTCAGGATCGGTGAGGCCGCGCGAACGGACCTCGTCGTTCCACTGCGACTGCAGGCCGACGGCGAGCGCGCGGCACGCCGCGTCGAGGTGCTCGTCGGTGCTCAGCGCGGCGTTGTGCCGGCGGCGGACCCAGGGGTCGAGCAGAGCCAGCAAGCCCAGGAACGCCAGCGCGAGCACGATCAGCCACAGGTGCGCGTTGATGCCGTGGTCGGTCACGAACAGCCCGGCCGCGGTGAGGACCGCGGTCAGCACGCAACCGGTCAGCAACGCCTGCTGACGGAATCTGGACATGCGTCGCATCATGACGCACCGCATCCGCTGGGGGTCGATTCAGTGACCCGTGTCGTGACGTTTGGTTGTTGATCACAGCTGCCACCGGAGATCGCCCAGGGTGAGGTGCTGTCCGTCGGGCCCGATCGTGATCCCGAACTGGCCGCGGCGGGGTTTTCCCAGCTCGTGCCAGGTGACGAGCGCGTCCTCCGCGATGTCCCACAGCCGGCGCGGGCCGCCCTGGTCGACGCGGGAACCGTGGTGGTGCACCCAGGATCCGTCCGAATGGGCCAACCAGCTGGGCCCCGCGACGACGTCTCGCAGCGCGATGCCCGCGAAGAACTCGAAGGGACTGGCCGGGTCGAGCACGGTGTTGAACGGCAGCGTGGTGGTGCTGCGGTCGAACGAGCCTGCTCCGGCCGGCGCCGGTGGGTGGGCGTGCGCGCGCAACGGCATGAAGCGACCGTCCTCGGTGAGCACGCGTCCTTCGCCGGTGCCGTCGCCATTGGAGACGATGCGGACGAGGCCCGCGCCGATCGGGCGGTGCAGCGTGGTGACCACCAGGCCGCCCGGTGTCGTCTGCTCCAGCCAGGCGAGCGGGATCGTCGCGACGGAGCAGGTGGCCAGCAGGCGGTCGTACGGTGCGCGGCCCGGGTGGCCGAGCGCGCCGTCGCCCGTCACGCAGGTGGGGAAGAAACCGTTGGCGTGCAGACGTTCGCGCGCTCGCCGCGAGATGTTCGGGTCGACGTCGATCGTGGTCACGTTGCCCGAACCGACGGCGTGGCACAGCAGAGCCGCGTTGTACCCCGTGCCCGTGCCGACCTCGAGCACCGAGTGTCCGGTGTGGACGTCCAGCGCCTCCAGCATGATCGCCATGATCGTGGGCATGCTGGACGAGCAGGTCGGTGTGCCACCGGTCACCGTGTCATCGCCGTTGAACTGGGTAACCCACACACGGTCGGCGTAGACGAGCTCCAGCCAGCCGGGGTCGCCCGCGGTGAGCGGTTCCCAGTCGCCGCTGTGCAGCTGGCGGTAGAAGCGCGGCAGGAACTCGTGGCGCGGGACGGCCTGGAAAGCCTTGTGCCACTTGGGATCGCGCAGCACTCCATCGCCGAGCAGGTGGTTGGCCAGCTCGGTGCGCAAGGCCCCGGCGTCGTCCATGTCACCTCCCACGGTATCCCTGTGGCGGAGCACACGCAGCGATTGCTAGCAGGGTGCTTGCAACAGCTAGCACTCGTCGCTAACGTGGTTGGTGGCACGAGGAACGGGAGCGGGAACAGTGGACAAGTCCATCGACAAAGCAGTCGCGGACCTCGGCCGCAACATCGGTGAGTACATCCGCGAGCAGCGCAACACCGCCAAGATCTCCTTGCGGGAGCTGGCGAAGCAGGCGGGCGTCTCCAACCCATACCTCAGCCAGATCGAGCGAGGTCTGCGCAAGCCCAGCGCGGAGATCCTCCAGCAGATCGCCAAGGGCCTGCGCATCTCGGCCGAAGTGCTCTACGTCGAGGCCGGGATCCTCCAGCAGCGCGAAGGCGGTGCGTTGGCGGACGCCATCGTCGCCGCGACCGATCTGACCGAGCGGCAGAAGCAGGTGCTGCTCGACGTCTACGAATCTTTCAGGCGGGAGAACACCGCCACCAACGAGGAGGACTGATCTCCATGCCGAAGCTCACCCAGGACGACGTTCGCAAGGCCGCCGAGCAGGGCGCCCACGCCGCACGCCAGGCGCTGCTCGCCGCGCTCGGTGCCGGTGACCTCGCCGCCAAGGCGGTCGTCGAGGCCCTCACCAAGGCCAAGGAGCGCGCCGAAGAGGCCCGCACCCAGGCCAAGGACCTCCCGACCGAGCTGAACGACCTGCGCGACAAGCTGCAGCCGGCCGAGCTCAAGAAGCTCGTCGACGCCTACACCGCCTCCGCGGTGAACCTGTACACCTACCTCGCCGACCAGGGCGAGCAGACGCTGGAGCAGATCAAGGCCCAGCCGCAGGTCAAGCAGGCCGTGGAGCAGGTCGAGCACGCCGTCGAGGCCGCGCAGAAGCGCGCCGAGTCCGCCGCCGCCGACGCCCGCGTGATCGCGGACGACGTCCTCGGCAAGGTGACCCGCCGCACCCGTTCGGTCGGCGAGAAGGTCGCCCACGAGGTCGAGGACGCCGCCGAGAAGCTGGCGGAGGAGATCGTCGAGGTCGGTGGCGAGGCCGCGCACGAGGTCCGCAGCACCGCCCGCAAGACCGCGAACCGCACGGCTCCGCGCAAGCCGGCGACGACGACCCGCACCACGGGCACGACCGCCGCGGCGAAGAAGACCACGCCGAACACCACCAAGTGAGTCGCTGAAAAGTCACCGGGAGGGGAGCAGTCCGCGAGGGCTGCTCCCCTCCCGGCGTACGTGCACGTAGTCTGGTTGCGTGTTCGAAATCCCGATCTTCAGCATCTGGTACCTCGACACCGTCGTGTACTTCGTGTTCGACCTCGTGTTCAGCATCATGGGGCTGTTCGCGTTCTTCCACGCGCTGACCCAGCGCGTGGACGCCTACACGGCGGCCGAGCGGATGACCAAGCCCGCCTGGCTGGGTATCACCGGAGGCGGCGCGGCGGCGTTGCTGCTGTTCGGCCCCGGCGGGGTCGGGTCGATCTTCTGGCTGGCCGGCCTCATCGCGGTGCTCGTGTACATGGTGGACGTGCGCCCGAAGCTGATCGAGGTCCAGCGCGGCCCCCGTTGGTGATCACCCACTCGTACGGCTCCGGCTCACCGGTGACCCTGGTCGCCCACGGGCTCGGCGCCACGCCCGGCGAGGCGAGGATTCCCGCCTCCGGGCTCCCCGGCACCCGCGTCGTGGTGACCCTGCCCTCGCACGGCGACGCCCCGGACGCGCCTGAGGGCTACTGGGACTACGGCCGGATCGCGGCCGATCTGGGCACCGTTCCCGCTGATCAGGCCGTTGGCGTGTCGCTGGGCGCAGGTGCCCTGGTCCGGCTGATGTCGCTCGAACCCGATCGTTTCCGGCGCGTCGCCCTGCTGCTGCCCGCGGTGCTCGACCAGCCCCGGCAGCCGTTCACGCTCCAGCAGCTGTCCGACCTGACCGTCGGGCCCCCGATCTACGTGGCCGAGCGCAGGGCCGCGCTGACGCGGCTGGCGGCCGCCGCCGGGCAGCTGCCGGGCCAGGTGGCCGTTCCCGACGCCTCCGTGCTGGCCGCGGTGTCCGCTCCGGTGCTGGTCATCGGCGCTGTCGGCGACCCGCTGCACCCCGGGGACGTGGCGAAGGCGACCGCGGCCGCGTTCCCGGACGGGGAGCTGTGGCTGATCGACTCGCCCTCACCGATGATCACCCATCGGACCGAGATCCGGCACCGGTTGGCCTCCTTCCTCGCCGGGTAGCCGAAGTGCATGGTTGAACAGAAGAAGATCGCGTTCCTGGTGGCCGAAGAGGGCATCGAGCAGGTCGAGCTCACCGATCCGTGGGCGCACGTCGAGAAGGCCGGCGGAGTGCCGCGCCTGCTCGCACCGAAGCTCGGCGAAGTGCGTGGCTTCAACCACCTCACGCCCGCCGACGCGTTCCCCGTCGACACGACCTTCGCCGACGCCGACGCCGACGACTACGACGGTGCCGTGATCCCAGGTGGCGTCGCGAACAGCGATTTCCTCCGCATGGACGACGACGCCGTCGAGTTGGTGAAGGCGCTCGTCGCGGCGGGCAAGCCGATCGCGTCGATCTGCCACGGGCCGTGGCTCCTGGTCGAGGCGGGCGTGGTGCGCGGCAAGATGCTGACCTCGTTCCCGAGCCTGCAGACCGACATCCGCAACGCGGGCGGTGACTGGGCGGACGAAGACGTCCGGGTGTGCGACATGAACGGGTGGACGCTCGTGACGTCCCGCAACCCCGGCGACCTGCCGGCGTTCAACCGGGAGGCCCTGAAGGCGTTCGGACTGGCCGAGTAGCCGGGATCTGCAGCTCCCGGCACTCTTCTTACAGGCGCGTCTCGGCGTAGTGCGCCATGGCGTCACGCAGCCATTCGGCCATGTTGTCGCCACCGACCTCGAAGTTGACCCGGAACTCGTCCGAGTCGACGTAGAGGTCGCCGAGGCCCTTGTAGGACTCCCGGTTGGGCGTCCAGCTCAGGCAGATCCAGCGGTAGTGGCGGTCGACCAGCTCCTGCGTCCGAGGAGCGTCGATCGCCGTGCCCGCGGTGAACAGCGCACCGAGTTCCTCGGCGATCTCCCGCCACTGGGCCATGAACTGGTCCGCGTCGGCGCGCGTCCAGCCCTTCATCCTCTTGCGGCTCTCGGCGATGTGCTCTCGCGCACCGTCGCCGTAGCGCTCGACGAGCTCGGCCTCGTGCCGTTCCTGCTTCTTCGCGTCGAAGCCGTCGAACAGCTCTTCCATCTTCACTTCATCCCCTCCTTCCAGTTCTTCGATCGTCCGCGCGACGGTGCTCGCGAGCCGGTCCAGCCGCTGACGTTCGCCCTGCAGCCACCGGTGGTGGTTGCGCAGGACGGTCAGCTGGTCCGTGCCGTTGAGCATCTCCGCCACCACGTCGAGACCCAGGCCCAGGTCGCGCAGCAGCAAGATCTGCTGCAGGCGGTGCACCTGTTCCTTTTCGTAGTAGCGGTAACCGTTGTCGCCGATCCAGGCCGGCGGCAGCAGGCCGATCGAGTCGTAGTGCCGCAGCGTCCTGGACGTCACCTTCGACATCCGGGCCACCTGGGCGATCGACCAGGCCATTCGGTTCCCCCTTCGCGCTCTGAAAATGAAGGTAGGGGTTGACGCAACGTAAAGGTCAAAGGGGAATTTGGCAGGATGGACCGCGTGTGGACCATCGCTGGATCGTTGGAACCCGTGCCCGTGCTGTCGCGCCTCGACCTGGTGCCCGAGCCGGTCGCGGCCGCGCTCAAGACCTTGGACGGCGCTGACCGTGTCGCCGTCGCCCCGATCGACGCTTCCCTGGCGGACACCGCCGAGTTCTGCGCGCACTACGGTTCGCCGCTCGCGGCGTCGGCGAACTGCGTGGTCGTCGCGGGCAAGCGCGGCGACCAGGTCCGTCATGCGGCCTGCATGGTGCTCGCGACCATGCGTGCGGACGTGAACGGTGTCATCCGCAAGCGGCTCGACGCGCGCAAGGCCTCGTTCGCGCTGATGGACGAGACCGTGGCGTTGACCGGCATGGAGTACGGCGGCATCACGCCCATCGGTGTGCCCGCGGACTGGCCGATCCTCGTCTCGCCCGAGGTGGCCGCCGCCCCCGAACTGATCGTGGGCAGCGGCATTCGCGGCAGCAAGATCCTGATCCCCGGTGACGTGCTGATGAAGCTCACCGGGGCCGAGGTCCTCCCCGGTCTAGCCC
>NZ_JAXAVV010000044.1:0-30178 GCF_033949925.1 Lentzea kristufekii | reverse complement strand
GGCGCCTTGATCACGACGACGGGACAGCTCGCGTGGTGCACGCAGTAGGCGCTCACCGAGCCCAGGAGCAGCTCGGCCACCGCGCTGCGGCCGCGGTTGCCCACCACGAGCATCCGGGCATCGCGGGACATCTCGACGAGCAACTTCTTCGCGTCGCCCTCGATGAGGATCCGGCGCAGCTCCACGTCACCGACCTCCGCCGTGGCAGCATCGAGCGCGGACCGGTTCGCTGCCTCGATGCTCGCCGCGTCCAGTCCGGAAGCGACCGCCTCAGGCGCCATCATCACGCCGTAGTCCATGTGCCACACGGAGACGGCGTCGATCGTGCAGTCGTGCCGGCGCGCCTCCTCGACCGCCCACCGAAGTGCTGCCGCACCGCCCGCGGACCCGTCGACACCGACCACGATCGGTCGAAGTTCGTTGTCGCTCATGTACTTCAGCGTCGCGGGCCGAGCGCGTGGTGGTCAGTGGCCGGAGGCCTGGCCGCCTCGGGACCTTCGTCCTTCAGCTGGCCAACTGCGTTCCCCGCACGCCGGGCACCGTGCGAACGAGCGCTTCGACCACCTTGCGTTCGGCCTGGTCGGAGAACGGCCCGGAGACGCTCACCTCGCCCTCCCGCACCGAAACCGTCCAGCGCGGACCGCCGCTGTACGCCCGCAGTGCCGCCTCCACCCGCGCCCCCAGAACAGCGTCGACCGGGGTGAGGATGCGCAGCAGGTCGCTGCGGCTCACCACCCCTACGAGCACCTGTCCTTCCGCCACGATCGGCAGGCACCGCAGCCGCTGCGACAGCATGGTCGCCGTCAGCTCCGCGGGGGTGGCTGTGACGGGCGCGCTGATCACGGATCCGCGCATCACCCGCGCGACCGGGGAGTTGGCGGTCTCCGGAGACATTCCCGCCAGCAACAGGTCGGCACCGGAGACGATTCCGACCAGCCTGCCCTCGTCGTCGACCACCGGCAGGGCGGAGAACCCGTGGTCGCCCAGCATCGCGCTCGCCGCGCGGACCGTGGTACCAGGGTTCACCGACACCGCCGGACTGGACATCACATCTGCTGCGTTCATACTGCTGAGCGTCTGCCTGGCGATGCTGCTTCGGCAGTGCGGTTGGCCACGCCTGCGAGGTGACGTTGGTCCTGGGTCACTTCGGCGGGCGGACGATCGCCAGCGGGCACGGGGCGTGGTGCACGAGAGCCTGGCTGGTCGAGCCGAGCAGCATGCCCGCGAAGCCACCGTGTCCATGACTGCCGACGACCAGCAACTGCGCCTCGGCCCCGTAGCGCATCAGGGCACGCGCCGGCCGATCGCGCAGCACCACCCGGCGCACCTCGACGTCGGGGTACTTCTCCTGCCACCCGGCGAGCCGTTGCGCGAGCAGCCTGCGTTCGTCCTCCTCGACCTGCGCCCAGTCGATCGCGATGCGCGAGACGTGGTAGGCGCTGTCGACGGTGAAGTCCTGCGAGGTCATGAGCGCGGTCAGCGCCACGCCGCGCGTCGAGGCCGCTTCGAACGCGAACGCCAGCGCCGCCTCGCTCGTCGGTGAACCGTCCACGCCCACCACGACGGGGCCGTCGGGTACCGCCATGCCACGCACCACGACCACCGGGCTGTGGCCGTGGGCAGCGAGCGCGACAGCCGTCGAGCCGACGAGCAGGCCGGTGACCGTGCCGAGCCCGCGCGAGCCGACCACGACGAGCCGTGCCTTTCTCGACTCCTCGATGAGCAAACCCGCCGCGCCGCAACACAACACCTCGGTCGTGATCTTCACGTCCGGCGCCGCAGCGCGTGCGGTCGCCGCAGCCTCGGTCAGCCAGTCGCGGGCCTGCTGCTCGATCGCGTGGCGCGCCTCGGTGGCGTTGATCAGCATCTCGGGGTAGCCGCTGGCCGGCAGCATGAAGCCGTGCACCAGCCGCAGTGGCACGTGGTGCCGCGCGCATTCGGCCGCGGCCCAGCCGACCGCGGCAAGGGCGGAAGCCGAGCCGTCGACGCCCACCACGATCGGGGCGGACGGTGATCTGGTGGTGTCACTGCCGGAAGTTCCTCGCATGCACCCACCATTCGCCCGGTGGCGTGGCCTGTGCAGAGCGGACCTGCCCACACCGTCCAGGCCCTTGGACCCTGCTCGGCACCCGCGCCGACGCACGAGGCTCGACCTGTCGCGTTCAACCGCCCTGACGACTCGAGGAGCGTCCGATGCACTGGTACGACAGCAACGCAGCGGGCTTGGAAGGGTTCATGGCGGCCGTTCTCATGTTGCTGCTGTGGGCCGCTCTCACCGTCGGGGCAACGATCATCGTGGTGTGGTGGCACGAGACGCACCACCGGCCCTAGCGGGCGAGGCGGTGCCGCGCGGCCGCGAGGTAGGTCGCCGCAGGCATGCCGGCGAACAGCCGCAACTCCTGCGGCACAGTGGTTTCCTCGTCGAGGAACCGCAACGCGGGTTCCGCCGTGCGATGTCGGAACAGTGCACCGAACGCCCGCTCCAGCTGTGCCGGCTCGCGGGTCACGACGTCGAGCAGCACACCGTCGAACAGCCGGAACCGCGGTGGTGCCTCCTGCAGGTCGAACGGGTGACCGTGCCGGCGCATCGACTCCGCGATCGCCGCGCTGTCCCGCTGCACGCGCTGGTAGGCAAAGCCCGTCGACGCTTTCAGCAGCCCGCCTTGTGTGCCGATCGTCAACACGTGCTCGTGGCTACGCGACGGTTGTGCGGCGCGCAAAGGCAGGACCGCGTGCTCCTCCCGATCGATCTCGTGCTCGCCGACACCAGCGACCTCCATGAGGTACTCGGTGAGTGCCTCGCGCTGAGTCGTCTCGTCATGGGGCATGCCCGGAGCGACGAACGCCGTGTGCTCGACCAGCGCGTGATGAGCGTCCTCGGGCAGGACGTAGACGAAGCTCGCCCCGGACACCTGAGGTGTGCGGAAGTCGAACAACGTCGGAATCTCGGCGTCGAACACGGCGCGCTCGCTCGACACCCGCCAGCCGCGGAAGACGAGCTGGGCGTCCAGGGGCGGTTCCTCGTCGGTGCCGATCACGCTGTCGAACACCCACCTGGCCCGCATGAAGTGCCCGTCCACGACCAGCCCACCGTCAGCGACGCCGTCGACGTGTCCGCGCTGGAACGTGAAGTGCTTCAGGGGGTCGGTGTACCTGTGCACCACCGCGGCGAGGTCCCCACCGCGCACGACCCGGTAGCGGTAACGCCCCAGCCCCAGCACCGTCGTCCGGCCGTTCACGTGCACGCGGATCTTGTCGAACCAGCGGCTGGCGGCTGCGTCGAGCAGACCAGGTCTCGAACTCCAGGACGCCCACGTCATGTTCCCCAGCGGACGAGTGCCGTCGTCTACCACGACCACGGGATGCCGGTGATCCGCGACAGCGAGATGCGCCGCGAGACTCAGCCCGCTCATCCCTCCACCGGCGATCACGATGCGCGTCATACCCACACCTTCATCACCGATCCACCGCGTGGGAACGGCATTGCGCCCACCAACATGAGGACCTTCGTCCCTGCGGGCAGCAGCGTTCGTCCCGGCTGAGTCGAACGGTCCCGAGACGACAGGTCCGGAGTCCCTGGCCCGGGGTCGAGGACGACCGCATGGTTGAGGTTGTGACTGTTCATCTTCCCCGGCAACGCCGCGGTGGCACGGCGCAAGCAGCAATCGAGAACGTGCGGCTGAAAGACAGGAGGTCACCGTGACCAGTACTGCGCCAAGGATCTCTCGGGCAACGGCGCGTCGAGGCAGCTACCTCGCCGGCGCGCTGGCCGACGTCACACTGCTTGTGTTGATCAACGTGTCACCGGGGTGGCGAGCCGTCCCGGTGCTGACCGAAGCGGCAGCCGCACTGGTGATCGTGGTGAACACCGCCCTGGCCGTCGCACTGGTGGTCAACCTGCTCTGCCTGGTTCGGCCCCGGCGGCCGCTCACCGCGGTGGGTGACGTGGTCAGCACGGCCGCGGGGCTGGTCGTGCTGATCCGGACAGCCCACGTGTTCCCCTTCACCTTCACGGACCCGACCACCGACTGGGCCACCGTCGTGCGCCTGACACTCGTCTCGATCACCGTCGTCGTGTCCATCGCGCTGCTGGTGCAGTTCGTGGTGCTGATGCGGATCTTGGTGTTCGAAGAGGAGACCCGCGGCTGACATGGACTTGCGCGGTCAGGAACGAACCGAGTTGAGGGAGGCGATGACCGTGACCAGGCCGGTGGTCGTGGGACTGGACGGATCGAAGTCGGCGACGCGCGCGGTGCGATGGGCAGCGGAGGAAGCGGTCCGGCGCAACACCGGGCTCGTGATCACGCACTCCTGCGCGCTGCTTCCGGCACGCACACTCGACGTGATCGCCCCTGCCGAGTCCTATGCCGACGGTGTCCTCGAAGAAAGCCGGCAGTGGCTCACCGAAGCGGCGGGCGCGGCGCGGAAGGCGGCCCCTCAGGTCGAGGTCAAGACCGAACTGGCCGCCGGTGACGCGGCTGAACAACTGATCGGCCGATCCACGTCAGCGGGCCTGCTGGTGCTGGGTTCACACGGCCGAGGAGGATTCGCCGGTCTGCTCGCAGGTTCGACCGCGGTCGCCGTGACGACGCACGCACACTGCCCGGTCGTCGTGGTTCGCAACACCGACGCAGACCCGGCCTCCGATGCGCCCGTCGTCGTGGGGCTGGACGGATCACCCGCCAGCTACGCGGCTCTGGACATCGCGTTCGAGGCCGCCGCATTGCGCCGTGTGCCTTTGCGCGCCGTGCGGACGTGGTGGGACCTCACCGCCGAAACCGCATGGCAACGCGGGCTGACGGCAACGAACCTCGCGTCGATCGAGGCCGCGGAGCACCGGTTGCTGGCCGAACAGGTCGCAGCTCGCTCAGCCGCGCATCCCGATGTGCCGGTGCAGCAGATCCTCACTCGCGACCGTCCCGCACACACCTTGATCAAGCAGTCCGCGCACGCGCAGCTGATCGTGGTCGGCACGCGAGGGCGCGGCGGCTTCCGCGGTCTGCTGCTCGGGTCGACCAGCCAGGCGCTGATCCACCACGCGCACTGCCCGGTCAGCGTGGTTCCGTTGACACAACGGTGATCGCACCGCCGAACGAGCCAGACGACTCGCCACAAGGCCCTCTGTCCCTGCACCCTTCACCGCCGACAGCGCAACGTTGAAGGATGAAAACCCAACTCGCCGCGCGCGACATCTCAGGTGACAGCCGGTAGACGTAGCCGTTTGAGCGCGAGTGCGTTCACCGCGACGATGACGCTCGAGCCGGACATCGAGAGCGCCGCGATCTCGGGGCGGAGCATCAACCCGAATGCCGGCTCGAACACGCCGGCGGCTATCGGCAGGGCACCAGGTCTGCGATGTGGTGGGCGCAGCAGACCACCATGCCGGCCGCGGAGGCTCCCGCGCCGCCACCGGTGGCGGCGCGCACGTCGGTGTGCAGCCGCTTGCGTCTGCGGAGCCCGGCGAAAAGTCCGATCTGCGCGCCGAATCCGCCGACGATCAGCACGAGCCAGGGCCAGTCCTCGGCCGTCTGCCCACCGAGGTGCGCCAGGCCACCCGCGAAGCCGACGACCAGCGCGTAGAACGCCGAGAGAGCAAGGGCTCCGATGACTCCGGCGCGCACGGCGTTCCCGCTCATCGCGACCTCTTCACACGCTCAGCCGGCGCCACGCGCAATCTGGGCAGAAATGCTGGAGTACGTGCGGCATGGACGGTCCGCTGTTCGCCGAACCGTTTCGGCACTTCGCGTTCCTCATCGTGCGCGAGCCGCGCGTCGTACTGCGGATGCCGCTCCCGCGCGTACGGGCCTGCTGCGGCAAGCCGGTGCTCCGCGGCTGCCTGGTACAGCCGAACCCATGACGCGCAGATCAACCAGAAGCCACCGGCGATCGCCAGATGGCCTGCGAGCCGGAAAGGGCTCAGGTGCGGATCACCGGTCCAGCCCGCCAGGTCGTTCCACAGATGCCCGCCCGCGGTGAACAGCGCGGTGTTCAGCACGACCAGCGGCCACAGCCCGTACGCGGCGTCAGCCATCGCGAGGGCCGGCGGTGTGGTGGTCGTCCTCCTGCTTGTCAGACCCACCGTGGCCGCCGTGCCCCCCCATCATGAACATCATCATCAGGGGGCAGGCCAGCACGAACAGTCCGAACAACATCGTCTGGAGGGGAACTCCGGCAAGGGCGAGACCGGCGATCAGGATCGCGAGTGCGATCGCGTACAGCCCGAGGTGTTGACGCTTCACGACGTCCTCCTCTGCTACCTGGACGTCTCGAGCATCGTCGCTCGTACGCGTGGTCAGCAGGGCAGCCCGTCGCGACCGGAGAGGTCCGAAGGTCCCGTCCGACAGAGGGACTTGGCTACTACCTCGTTTAGGAGACATCTAGCCGCAGGCCTGGAAGAGTGGCCGCTTGCTGTCTGGCCTGCGCCACCGGCGGCGCTGACCACTTCTGGCGGCTGTCGACCAAAGGGGAGCAACTGCCGGTCGCCCTCTACAGCCAGCCACCCGACGCCGCCACCGTTCCGGTGAACGCCACCACCGACAGGGCGAGAGTTCCGGCCGTCAGTCGCAACACGACCCGGCCCGCACGTGACCTCGGCACGCAGAACGTCAGCCAGGACACGGCGGTCAGCGCCGCGAGGTAGCCACCGGACTGGTCGACCGTCGCCCACAGCAACGCCGTCGTGGTCGCGGCGGCCACGAGACACGGCGCCACCGGCACCACCCGCGCGATCAGGTGCGGGGCACGCCACCAGACCACGAACGGGACGATGCCCGCGGCGAGCAGGAGGACGATCGCCTGTGGCGGCAGTGCGAGTGAGGGGTACAACAGCATCGCCACGAGGAACGTGGTCGTCGACGCGCCCGTCACCAGCAGTGCGTCGACCCGGCGCGGCGGTGGCGTCACGATCCGCATGAGAGCGAACCCCGCCACCGCCGGGACCGAGAGGTAACCGATCAGGTAGAGCAGCACCGGCCCGAACACCACCGGCACCGTCGAGCCGTGGTCGTGCACGTCAGGCCGCCGCGCCGACCGCGCAGGAGCAGCGCATCTCGGCCCGGTCCTGAGCGGACGGCCGCAGGTGGAAGTACATCGCGACCACCATCGGGACGAACACGACCAGGTTGTAGAACAGGTGCAGCTCGACGCGCGGCAGCACCAGCTGCAGAATGCTGATCGGCACCGGACCACCGAGCAGGTTCCGTCCGGTCAACGCCTGGACCAGCAGCAGCAAATGCTCGAAGTGGTGCCAGAACTGGATCCACAACGCGATTTTCCACCATTTCTTCGCGCGCCCGGTGAAACCCGGAGCAAGCGCGAAGAATCCGACGAGCATGATGACCGCGTATCCGTAGTGCATCCATTCGGACGTGACCAGCCACGGAATCCACAGGCCGAGCACGCCGCCCGCCTGGGGACGCGGCCAGCCCAGCACGAACACCTGGATCGCCTGCACGATGTGCTCGGCCCAGTGCGCGATCACCACGAACAGGAAGACGTTGAGCGCGAGTCGGTGCCAGCGGTCGTTGAGTGAGCCGGGCGCCGACGACGCCCCGGCGTGAGTTGTCATGCATGAGCTCCATCCGGGAGGCGACGGGCCAGCCGGACGTTACTGGGCGTCCCGCGGGCGTCCTTCTTCCAGATTGCGCAAGTTCCGCGACCAATTCTGCAATCCAAGAGAAGCGCTCGGCGGTGCGTTAATGCCAGAGTAATCGAGCGGGACATCCACCCACACTTTCCGGAGGACAGGTTGAACTCCCAGTCGCGCACGGAATTCGTGCAGAACGCCTCGAAACTCGTTCCGCTGCTGCAGTCGCACGCGTTGTGGCATGAGGAGAACCGCCGCCTTCACGACGACGTGGTGGGCGCCCTGACCGAGGCCGGCGCCTACCGGATGCGGGTGCCCACCCGGTACGGCGGCCTGGAGACCGACGCGGGCACGACGTTCGAGACGATCGGCCAGCTCGCACTCGGCGACGGATCGACCGCCTGGAACGTGGCGGTGAACGCGGTCAGCTGCTGGCTCGCCGGCCTCTTCCCGGACGCCGTGCAGGACGAGGTGTTCGCCGACCCGGACTCGCGGGTGTGCTCGGTGCTCAGCCCGACAGCGATGGCGACCCCGGTCGACGGCGGCGTCACCATCAAGGGCGGCTGGCAGTTCGTCAGCAACGCTCTTCACAGCAAGTGGCAGGTCGTGCTGGCGATGGGGCCGACTCCGGACGGCAGCAGCATGTGGCCGTTGATGGCCGTCGTGCCGATGAGCGATCTCGGGATCGTGGACGACTGGCACCCGTACGGCCTGCGCGGCACGGGCAGCGTCACGACCGTGGCGGACGACGTGTTCGTTCCCGCCGAACGCGTGCTGCCGCTGATCCTGGTGCTGCAGGGCCAGTACGCCTCGCAGGCCAACGCGGGTTCGCCGATGTTCCGCGCTCCGCTGATGGTCACGGGCTCGGCGACGTTCACCGGCGCGGCCATCGGCCTCGCCAACGCGGCCAAGGAGAACTTCTTCGACCGCCTGCCCAACCGCAAGATCACCTACACGAAGTACGAGAGCCAGCGCGAGGCACCGATCACGCACCTCCAGGTCGCCGAGGCCGCCATGAAGATCGACGAGGCGACGTTCCAGGCCACCCGGCTCGCCGAGCACATCGACGCACGGCAGGCCGACGAACCGTGGTCCGTGCACGAGCGTGCCCGCGCGAGGGTCGCCCTCGGCCGCGTGTTCGACCTCTCGAAGCAGGCGGTGGAGGTGCTGGCCACCGCGAGTGGCGGTTCATCGCTCTACAACACCGTGCCCATCCAACGGATTCTGCGCGACGTCCAGGCCCTCAACATGCACGCGCTCATGCACCCCAACACCAACTACGAGTTGTACGGGCGAGTGCTCTGCGGCCTCGAACCGAACACGGACTACCTCTGATCCAGCTGAAAGGGACACACCATGTCGGTCACCGAACTCGGTGCGGAGCAGATGCACGAACTGCCCACCAAGATGATCGAGACCTGGGCCACCAACGACGGCGCGGCGTTCAGCGAGCTGTTCACCGAGGACGCCACGCTGATCCTGCCGAAGGACATCTTCCTGCAGGGCCGTGACGGCATCCGCGGGTTCATGACGCAGGCGTTCGCCGGTCCGTACCAGGGCACGCGCGTCTTCGGCGAGCCGCTCGACGCGCGCTACCTCGGCGAGGACGCGGGCGTGATCGTCACGCAGGGCGGGGTGCTCGCGCCCGGCGACACGGCGGTCGCACCGGAACGCGCGATCAGGGCGACCTGGGTGCTGGCCAGGCAGGGCGGCCGATGGCTGATCGCCGCGTACCAGAACACACCGATCAACGCCTGACCCGGTCCGTGCCCCGCCGGTCGAACAACGGTTCCCGGCGGAGCACGGATCCCCATTCCCTGCTCGAACGCGCGACCGCCCTGCGGGCGGTGCTGTCCGGTTCACCGCAGGTCGTCGTCAGCGGTGGCCTGGGGTGCGGGCGCACCGCCCTGGTGCGCGCGGCCCTCGCACGGTCCAGCACACAGGTGGCGTCCGCGACCGCGGTCCCGTCCGAGCGCACGGTTCCGTTCGGCATCGCGCACCAGTTGGCTCCCCGCCTCTCGCTCACCCGGCCGACCCTCGTCGCGGTGGACGACGTCCAGCACGCGGATCCCGAGTCGGTCGCTTTCCTGGTGTGGCTGCGCCGATTCCCGAACGTGCGCGTCGTCGTGACCCACTCGGCGGCGGACTCCCCTCATCGCGCCGGGCTGTCGACGTGGGAGCAGGTCTGGTTGCGCCCGCTGTCCCCGGACGCCGATCCGGAGCTGCACGTGCTCAGCGGCGGCAACCCCGCCTTGCTGGCCGCTCTGCGCGACGACGGAGGCAAGGTCGGCCCGGCGGCGCGGCGCACGCTCCTGGATCTGTTGCGTGGTACCGACTCCGCCCTGTTCGACGTCGCATGTGGACTCGCGGTGCTCGGACCGCACACAGCCCTGCTCAGCGCGTTGACCGAACGCCACCAGGCAGCGGTCACGGCGCTGACCTCCACGCTCGCCGACAGCGGCCTGCTGGACGGTGGGCGGTTCCGGCTGCCGGGAGCGGCGGAGATCCTGCTCGGTGCGCTGCCACGAGTCCAAGCCGTCGCGTTGCACGAGCGTGCGGCGATGTTGTTGCACAACGCGGGTGCGCCGGACACCGCCGTCGCCGCCCACTGCGTTGCCGCGCAGACGGTCGGCGAGCAGGTGGGCGGAACGGCCATGCTGCGCCGAGCGGCTCGCTCCGCCACGTCCGGACTGGCCGCCGAGAGCCTGCGCCTCGCGCTGCGGGCGTGCGACCCGGCTGACGCACAGGCCGTGCGCCTGGAACTCGGCCAGGTGCTGTGGCGCACGGATCCAGCGGCGGCGGCCCGCACTCTGCTCCCCTGCTCCGGGCTCGACCCGGCCGTGCTGCGAGCGCGGTGGTGGCAGGGCGACTTCTCCCTCGGTCTCCCGGATCGCCGGCCGGCCGAGTTGTCGTTGTGCCACGAGTTCATCACCGGGCGAGAACTCCTGCCGGTCAACCCGGAAGCCGTGCTGCAACGGCAGCACGCCGATTCCGCTCCCGAGGCACTGGTCCAGGCCCTGCGTCAGGTCGGGCCGGCCAGGTTCGAGCACTGGCTGACGGTGCTGGAGAGGCAGGCCGTCGAGCCGACCCTGAGGGCGTTGCTCGGCTGCGTCCGGGCCGAGGACGCGTGGCGCCGCGGGGACGTCGTCGCCACGGCCGCGTTCGCCGAAGCCGCGCTGGCCGGGCTCAGCACGGACGGCTGGGGCGTGGTGATCGGGCTCCCGTTGCGGTTCACCTTGCTGGCCAATGCCGCGCTCGGCCGGGAAACGGAGCCGCACCCCGTGCCGGATGCGTTGTTCGGCACGGCTTTCGGGCCGCACTACCGGCACGCCCGCGGCCACCACCACCTGGCGCTGAACCGGCCACATGCGGCACTCGACGATTTCACCGCGTGCGACGATCGGCTGGGCGTGGCAGAGGCGAGGCTCGCGCTCGGACAGCTCAAGCCGGCCAAAGCCCTGCTGGAGGAGGAGATCACGTCCACCGCGGACCCGCGCACGACCGGCATCGCGTTGAGACTGCTCGCCAGGACCGCGGCCAGGACGGATCGACCCCGGCTGCTGCGCGAGGCCGTGCGGAACCTGGAGCACGCGGGCGACCGCCTCGAACTGTCCCGCGCGCTCGCCGACCTCGGCCACGACCGGCGCGACAGGGGCGCGCTGGCGGAGGCCCGCCTGCTCGGCCGCCGCGCCGGCCGGGAGTCGGGACTACCCGGCGAACCCGGTGCGGCCGAGGGGGTTCTCAGCGCCGCAGAACGCAAGGTCGCCGCACTCGCGGCGGCAGGACACAGCAACCGGGAGATCGGCCGGAGGCTGTGCGTGACCGTCAGCACCGTCGAACAGCACCTGACCCGCGTCTATCGCAAGCTGGAGGTCGCGGGACGGAACGACCTGCCGCGCGAGCTGCTCACGAGGTGAGGCTGTGCAGGCACGCCACCAACGTCCGCGCCTGCACGTTGACGTAGTGGCTGTGCCGCAACAGACCTACCAGCTGATGCGGCACCACCCAGCGGAAGTCGGGGTGCTCCAGCTCCTCGTCCACCTCGATGATCACGTACCGGGTGCGCGGGCGGAAGAACCGCCCGCCCTCCTCGGAGAGCACCGCGTCGAACCGGATCGACGACGCGGGGGCGGTGACCGCCAGGTCCAGGAACAGCGGACGGGCGGCCTCGGGCAGGACGTCGAAGTTCTCCGGTGTGCACTGCACCGTCGGCGCAAGCTCGGCGACGTCGAGGAAACCGGGCTCGGCGGTCGCGCGCACGAACGCGTGCAGCACGCCGTTGATCCGGCGGACCAGCAAGGCCGCGAGACCCGTCCCGTACGGTTCGATCATGGGCTGGGTCCACGTGCGCACCTCACGTCCGCTCGCCTGCACCTCGACCGCCATCACGTCGAAGAACCTGCCGGTCTCGTGCGTGATCGAGTACTCGGTGCGATGCCACTGCCGCACCTCGTGCAGCGGGATCAGCCGGGTGCGCACCTCGGTGCGGGTGCGCACGTCGGTGATCCACCGCAGGATCTCGTCCTCGCTGTGCACGCCGGGTACCGCGGGACCGCAGGACCGGGCGACCACGTCCCGGAACTCCTCTCCCGCACCGGAGAGGTCGCCGGCACCGGTGAACGGCAGGCACGACAGCACGGTCCGCGCGTCCATGTTGATCAGGTCGTCGACGAGCAGCAACCGGTGCACCTGACCGAGCGTGAGCCAGCAGAAGCCGTCCAGCAGCTCGACGTCCTCGGTCACCGACACGATCATGTTGCGGTTGCGCTTCTGGTAGAACCACGCGCCCTGCTCGGACTGCCGCACGTCGGCGACCACGGTGTGCCTCGACGTGTCGCGGAAGTAGTCGAGGTAGGGCACGTCCTGGCCGCCGTGGACCCTCGTGTAGTTGCTGCGGGTGGCCTGCACGGTCGGTGAGAGCTGCAGGCCGTTGGGGTTGCCCGGTTCCGGCTTCGCCTGCATCAGCAGGTGCAGGCGGCCCTCGAACTCCTTGACCAGGATGCCGAGGATGCCCACCTCGGGCTGGTTGATGATCGGCTGGGTCCAGTGCGGCACCGCGTTGCCCGGCAGTTCGACGTCAATGCCGCTGACGGTGAAGAACTTCCCGCTGGCGTGCACGATGTCGCCTCTGCCCGCCACGGTGTGCCAGCCGTCGAGCGCGTCCAGCGGGATCCGCCGGGCACGCGTGTAGCAGCGTCCGGCGAGTTCGGCGAACCAGCGGTGGAAGTCGGGCAGGTCCAGGTGACTGCCTTCGACGTCGTGCGCGGACAACGCGATCTGCGTGACGATGTTCGTCATCGGAGCACCTCGCGCAGCGCGTCGATGACCTTCTCCTGGACGGACGGGTCGAGCGAGGGGTACATCGGCAGCGAGAAGATGTGCTTGGCCAGCGCCTCCGTGACCGGCAGCGACCCCGTCGCGTAGCCGAGGTGGTCGAAGCCGGTCATCGTGTGCACGGGCCACGGGTAGCTGACGTTGAGGAAGATGTCCCGGGCCTTGAGCTCCTCGATGATCCGGTCCCGGTCGGGGTGGCGGACGACGTAGAGGTAGTACACGTGCTCGTTGCCGTCCGCGACGCGCGGGAGCACGAGTTCGGTGTCCCCCAGGCCTTCCGCGTACCGCTGGGCGACGGCGCGACGGCCGGCCAGGTACGAGTCGAGACGGCGCAGCTTGCGGCGCAGGATCTCCGCGTGCACCTCGTCGAGCCGGCTGTTGTGGCCAGGGGTCTCCACGACGTAGTAGCGCTCGGCCATGCCGTAGTAGCGCAGTCGCCGCAGCCGTTCCTCGACCTTGTCGTCCGACGTGACGACCGCGCCGCCGTCCCCGTACGCGCCGAGGACTTTGGTGGGGTAGAAGGAGAACGCCGCCGCACGGCCCATGCTGCCGGCGATCCGGCCGTGGTGTGTGGCGCCGTGTGCCTGGGCGACGTCCTCCAGGATCGGGATGCCGTGCGCTTCCGCCAACGCCTCCAACGGCGCCATGTCCACGCACTGGCCGTAGAGATGCACTGGCAGCAGGCATTTCGTTCGCGGGGTGATCGCGGCGGCCACCTGGCCCACGTCCATCAGGTAGTCCGACGGGCGCACGTCGACGAACACCGGGGTGGCGCCCACCGAGTCGATCGCGATCACGGTCGGTGCCGCCGTGTTCGACACGGTGATCACCTCGTCGCCCGGCCCCACCTGCAGCGCTCTGAGTGCGAGCACGAGCGCGTTCGTGCCGTTGTCGACGCCGACGCAGTGCCGCACGCCGTGGTGGTCCGCGAAGTCGGACTCGAACCCGGCGACGCTGTCGCCGAGGACCAGCCTGCCGGAGCGGAACACGCTGTCCACCGCGTCGAGGATGTCGTCGCGTTCCTCTTCGTACTCAGCCAGGTAATCCCACACCGACGTTCCCACGGCGCTACCTCCGAGTGTGTTTTCGGCGAATCACCTCAATTAGATTTACGGGCTCCCCTGCGTCCAACCCCTAGTAACCCCTACAGCACCGTGTAGCGCATTATCGAACAAATACCGCCGGTTTCCGCGACGACTGCCGTTAACTGGGTTCCGTGAAGGGAATCATTCTCGCCGGCGGCACCGGTTCCCGGCTGGGCCCGATGACCGCCGCGATCTCGAAGCAGCTGCTCCCGGTCGGTGACAAGCCGATGATCTTCTACCCGTTGTCCGTGCTCATGCTGAGCGGGATCCGCGAGGTCCTGATCATCTCGCTGCCCCGGGACGTGCCGCTGTTCCGGCAGTTGCTGGGTGACGGCAGCCAGTTCGGCATCCACCTCGACTACGCCGAACAACCACACCCGAACGGGCTCGCCGAGGCATTTCTCATCGGCGAGGAGCACATCGGCGACGATTCGGTCGCACTGGTGCTCGGCGACAACGTCTTTCACGGCCCCGGATTCCAGCGCGTGCTGGAGAAGCACAGCACCGCGGTCAAGGGTTGCGTGTTGTTCGGCTACCGGGTGAGCGATCCGGAACGGTACGGCGTCGGCGAGCTGGACGACACGGGCCGCCTGCTGTCGCTCGAGGAGAAGCCGGCGCGGCCGAGGTCGGACCTCGCCGTCACCGGCCTCTACTTCTACGACAACGACGTCGTCGACATCGCGCGACGCGTGCGGCCCTCGGCGCGCGGCGAACTGGAGATCACCGACGTCAACCGCGCCTACCTGGAACGCGGTCTCGCGAAGATGGTCGACCTCGGCCGCGGCTTCGCCTGGCTCGACACCGGCACGCCCGAGGCGTTGCTGGAGGCGAGCCAGTACGTCCGCACCTTGGAGCAACGCCAGGACGTCGGCATCGCGTGCTTGGAAGAAGTGGCGCTGCGCATGGGCTTCATCGACACCGAGGCGTGCCTCGCGGCGGGCCGGCGGTACGGCAACTCACGATACGGCCGGTACGTCATGGAGATCGCCCGCGAGCTGCGCGACTGACCGCCGGTACCACGCCACGGTGCGGCGCAGGCCTTCCAGCAGGGGCACCGGAGGCCGGCCGTCGATCTCCCGCATGCGGCTCAGGTCCAGATCGCGGCTCGACCGGCCCGCCGGCTTGCCCGGATCTCTCCTGATCCGCACCGGCATGCCCAGCGCCTCCCCGACGAGATGCGCGAGCGCCAGTATCGAGATCTGTTCTCCCGTACCGATGTTCGCGACTCGGTGCACCGGGTGCTCGATCATCGCCAGCACCGCGCGGACGACGTCCGCGACGTAGACGAACGTGCGGGTCTGCTCGCCGCTCCCCCAGATCTCGACCTCCTTCCCGGCGTGCACCTGGGAGATCAGCCGTGGGATCAGCCGCAGCGACCGCGGACCGAAGTCGTCTCCGGGACCGTAGATGCTCGCCGGTCTCGGCAGGTGCACGCGCATCCCGTGCTCCTGGGCGTACTGCTCGGCCAGCACCTCGGCGTACACCTTGGAGAGGTAGAACCCGTCCTGCGCGTACCGCATGTCCGTGTGGTGGTCCTCCGTCTCCTTGATCGGCCACGGCACGGAGCCCGCGTAGATGTCACTGGAGCTCACCAGCACCGTGTCCGCGACCCCGCCCCGCCGCGCGCTGTCGAGGACGTTCGACACCATCCGCATGTTCTCGTCGATCATCGTGCCCGCGCGCAGCCGTTTGTCCTCCGGCGTGCCGTCCACGGCCGCGCTGTGGACGATCAGGTCGACCTCGCAGGCCGCCACGAGCCGTGCCAGGCCGGTCCGGTCGAGCAGGTCGAGCCGGACAGGCCGCAGACGGTCGTGCGGAGGCAGGGCGAGCACTCCCGACCGGCACGGGCAGAGCACTGTCGCACCACGGGCGACGAGCTCCCCGGCGAGGTGCGCGCCGAGGAAACCCGTCGCCCCGGTGACCAGAGCCGTGCGGCCGCGCAGGTCAGACCGCACCGAAGAACTTCCTTACCTCGCCGACGAACGCCTCGGGCTCCTCCATGGCGGCGAAGTGCCCACCCTGCGGCACCTCCGACCACGAGGTGATCGCGGGGTAGTCGGCCTCGGCGAGTGATCGGACGGGTGCGACGACGTCTCCACCGAACACGCTCACGCCCAGCGGCACGGGCACGGGTTCCGGCCGCACGCCCGGCGTGAAGATCGCCCCGAGCTGCGGGCCCGCCTCGTAGTACAGCTGCGCGGACGACGCGGCGGTCTCGGTCAGCCAGTACAGCGTCACGTTGGCGAGCAGCGCGTCCCGGTTCACCGCGTCCTCCGGCAACTCCGCCGCCGGGTCCGTCCAGTCCTTGAACTTCTCCACGATCCACGCCAGCAGGCCGGCCGGGGAGTCGTTCAGTCCGAAGGAGACGGTCAACGGCCTGGTCGACATCAGCTTCAGGTAGCCGGACAGCTCCTGGTCGAACCGTTGCAACCCGCCCAGGCGCCCGAAGTCCGGTTCGGACAGCCCGGCCAGTTCTGCCGGATCACCGGACGGGACCGTGACGAGCATGTTCACGTGCACGGCTCGCACGTGCTCCGGATCGCGCCTGGCCAGTTCCAGCGAGATGAACGAGCCCCAGTCGCCACCCTGAGCGAAGTACGCGTCGTACTCCAGCCCGGCCATCAGTTCCGCCCACGCCTTCGCGATCCTCGGGACGTCCCAGCCCGGCTGTTCGACGGGGCCGGAGAAACCGTGGCCGGGCAGGGAGGGCACGACGAGGTGGAACGCCTGCGACGGGTCGCCGCCGTGGGCGCGCGGGTCGGTCAGGGGGCCGATCACGTCCAGGAACTCGATCACCGAGCCCGGCCAGCCGTGCGTGAGCAGCAATGGACGCGCGTCCGGTTCCGGAGAGCGGACGTGCAGGAAGTGCACCGTCGCGCCGTCGATCTCGGTGAGGAACTGGTCGTAGGAGTTCAGCCGCCGCTCCACCGCGCGCCAGTCGAAGTCGGTGGACCAGTGCTTGGCGAGCTCGCGCAGGTACTCCGGTGGCACCCCGCGTTCCCAGCCGGTGCCGGGAATCGCGGCGGGCCAGCGGGTGGCGGCGATCCGGCGGCGCAGCTCGTCGAGCCGGCTGTCGGGCACGTCGATCCGGAAGGGGCGCATGGTCAGCCTTTCACGTTGGCGGGCAGGACTTTCCGGTGCTTGGTCCGCTCGATCCACCACTGGGCCACGAGCAGGTTGAACACCCACACGCACCACCCGACCATCTCGAACAGCAGCCCCTGGTCGATCTGCGCGGTCCAGGGCAGTTGCACCCCGAACACCGGCACGACACCGAGCAGGAACAGCACGAGCCGCGTGCCGACACCGTCCATGATCAGCGCGAAGCTGTAGATCATGTACCGGCGGTGGTCGGCGTAGCGGTGCCGGCGCGCCATCCGGTAGGCGACGATCGTGCTCAGCAGCAACAGCAGGCCGAGCACGAACCTGCCGACCCTGCCCGGTCCCGCGGCGATCTCACCGGAGAACATGAGCAGGACGGGCGTCGTCACCGCGACGGGGAGCGCGCCGCCGAAGATGTAGATGATCCCGCTTGTCCGGTGCAGACGCGGATGTCTGCTCCGCACCCACGACGACATCTGCAGGCATGCGGTGAGCAGAGCCAGCGTGCCCGCGACGATGTGCAGGATCAGCAAGGGGTAGTGGATGGACGAGCCCTCGACGATCGGCGACAGCGACTTCGCCGGGTCGAGGTCGAAGTAGGGCGGTAAGGCGTAGACCAAGAATGCCACCACGAGCACCACCAACGCCATCCACCAAGGATTTCGCCACACGGGCCTCGGCGTCGTCCGAGGCTTCGCGGCAGGCGCGCGATCAGTGACCGGAGCGAGCTGATCCGTCATGAACTTCCTCCTCGACCAGCGAATTCCACCCGATGCGCGCGCCCGCTGACCGTAGCTTTGGACAGCGGCACTTCCTTCTCACAGATTGCGCTGCCGACGCCTTGTGCTGCGGGCTCGGAAACCCAGGGTGCCAGGGGTTTCACGCTCCGCAACTTCGGAGATGCGCATGCTGCTCCGCGCGACTCAGGATGGCCGTCGCCGTGTCTGCGTCATTCGCTTTCCCCACGCTGAGGAGCAGCCGATGCGAGTCGTGTTCACCCCCTGGCCAACACCGTCGCATCTGAATCCGATGGTGCCGCTCGCCTGGGCCCTGCAGAGCGCGGGGCACGAGGTCTGCGTCGCCGCGCATCCGGCACTCGCCGACGCCGTTGCCGCGGTCGGACTGACCGCCGTGTCGCTCGGATCCGCCGACAGCGCACCGGCTCTGATGGGGCCGGGACGTCCGACACCGCCGTCCACACGGGCGCAGCTCGATGAGACGGGGCTCGCGCTCGGCCCGTTCACCGCGGCGGAGCAGAACCTGTGGGACGTCTTCTGCCAGTTCATGCTGCCGCCCATCTGGGATTTCCACCCGGTCGGCGCCGCCTCGTCCGACACTCATCCCGTCGTCGACGAGTTCGTCGACTTCTGCCGGGCGTGGAAGCCGGACCTCGTGGTGTGGGACGCGTGTTTCCCCGCCGGGGCGATCGGCGCGCGGGTGAGCGGCGCGGCGCACGCCCGGTTGCACTGGGGGCTCGACTACTTCGCGTGGACGCTCGACCGGATCGGCACGAACTGGAACCCGCTGGCCGAGACCGTGCGCCCGGCCGCCGACCGGCACGGCGTCGAGGTCGACCGCGATCTGCTGCTCGGCCAGTGGACCATCGACCCGCTGCCCGCCGGCATGCGGCTGCCCGTGGCCACCAGGACCGTGCCGATGCGCTGGATCCCGTACTCCGGCCAGACCGCCGTACCGGACTGGCTGTACGCGCCCCAGGACCGGCCACGCGTCGGGCTGTCGCTCGGCCAGTCGCGGCGGCTGGTCATGAAGGGCGGCTGGGACCACGTCCCCGGACTGCTCGAAATGGTGTCCGAAGTGGACGTGGATGTCGTGGCGACGTTGAACGAGACGCAGCTCGCCGGGGTGCGCACGGTGCCGGACAACGTGCGGGTCGTCGACTACGTACCGCTCAACCAGCTTCTGCCGACGTGCGCGGCGTTGATCCACCACGGCGGCGTCGGCACGTTCTCGGCGGCGGCCGGTCTGCGGGTGCCGCAGCTGATCCTGGACTCCGGAGGTGACGAGGGACTGCTCACCGAGAGCGAGACCGGTACCGAATGGGCTTTGGCGGCCAAGGACATCGAGTCGTCGGACACCGCGGCGTGGGTCGTCGAGCAGGGCGCCGGGCTCACGCTCGACTTCGCCAGGCACTCGATCGACACCATGCGCAAGCGGGTCATGCGGGTGATCACGGAGCCGTCGTTCGCTGAAGGGGCGCACCGGCTGCGGCTCGACGCGGCGGCCGCACCGAGTCCGGGTGAGCTCGTGCCGGTGCTGACGCGGCTCGTCGAGCAGCAACGAGCGGGGGCGTGATGGACACCGGTCGAAAGAACTCCGTCTGCCACGTGTGCGCCGGTGTCGTGCGGGAGTTCGCCGACTTCGGTTCGCAGCCGCTGTCCGACGCCTTCCTGCCGCCGGGCGATCCGGCCGGAGACTTCCGCTTCCGGCTCGCCGTCGGGGTGTGCGGGTCGTGCACGATGGTGCAGCTGATGTCCGAGGTTCCCCGTGACAGGATGTTCCACCACGACTACCCGTACCTGTCGTCGGGCTCGCAGTTCATGCGCGAGCACTTCGCGACGCTGGCCGCCCGGTTGCGGCAGGACCTCACCGGGCCGGCGCCGTTCGTCGTGGAGATCGGCTGCAACGACGGCGTGATGCTCGAGTCCTTCGCCGCGGAGGGCATCCACCACCTCGGCGTCGAGCCGTCCGGCGGGGTGGCCCAGCTCGCCGCCGCCAAGGGCGTGCAGGTGCGCAACACGTTCTTCGACGAGCCGACCGCCGCCGAGATCCTCGCGGAGCACGGCCCGGCCGACGTCGTGTTCGCCGCGAACACGTTGTGCCACATCCCCTACATCGGCTCGATCCTGCGCGGGGTCGCCACCCTGCTCTCCCCCGGCGGCATCTTCGTCTTCGAAGACCCCTACTTCGCGGACATCGTCGAGCGCAACTCGTTCGACCAGATCTACGACGAGCACTTCTTCTTCTTCACCGTGCGGTCGGTGCAGCACATGGCGTTGCTGCACGGCCTGGAGCTGGTCGACGCCGAACGGCTGACCGTGCACGGCGGCGAGCTGCGCTACACGTTGGCGCGCAAAGGAACCCGCCCCGTGTCACCAGCCGTCACCGCACTCGCCGCCGAGGAGGAGCTGTCCGGCCTCACCTCGGCGGAGACGCTCGCCCGGTTCGCCTCGAACGTCGCACGGATCCGGACCGACCTGGTGGAGCTGCTGCGGTCGTTGCGCGCGGAGGGCAAGACGGTCGCCGGCTACGGCGCGACCGCGAAGAGCGCGACAGTGCTGAACTTCTGCGGCATCGGGCCGGACCTCGTGCCGTTCATCAGCGACACCAGCGTCACCAAGCAGGGCCGCCTCACCCCCGGCTCGCACATCCCCGTGCGACCGCCGGACGCCTTCGCCGACCCGTACCCGGACTACGCGGTGCTGTTCGCGTGGAACCACGCCGACGAGATCCTGGCCAAGGAGATCGGGTTCCGCGAGTCCGGCGGCCGGTGGATCCGTTACGTGCCCGACGTCCACATCGTGTAGCCCGGCCCCAGGAGGACAGAAGCGTGACCGAAGACAACGTGTTCCTCGCACTGAAAGCCGAGGGCGAGGAGGTGGACCGCATGGTCGCCTCGCTCCCCGAGACCGGATGGGCGCTGCCGACCCCCGCCTCCGGCTGGACGATCGCGCACCAGATCGCCCACCTCACCTCGACCACCCGCATGGCGGGCCTCGCCGCCTCCGACCCAGCCGCCTTCGCCACCCTGGTGTCGGGCATCGGCGCCGACTTCGACGCGGCCGTCGCGGGCGCGCTGGCACCCTTCCTCTCGCTCGGCCCCCGCAAGCTGCTCGAAACGTGGCGGGCCGAACGTCAGGCCGCGGGCAGCGCGCTGTCGTCCGTGCCCGACGGGCAACTCGTGCCGTGGCTCGTGAACCCGCTGCCCGCGCCGGTGCTCGCGGCCGGCGGCATGATGGAGCTCTTCGCGCACGGCCAGGACATCGCCGACGCGCTGGGCATCCGCCGCGAGCCGACGGACCGCCTGAAGCACCTGTGCGGGTTCGGCTTCCACACCATGACGTTCGGCTACCTCGCGCGTGGCCTCACTCCGCCGGAGAAGCCGTTCCGGTTCGAGCTGACCGGACCGGCCGGGCAACTGTGGACGTTCGGCCCGGAGGACGCCACGCAGCGGATCTCCGGGCCCGCGCTCGACTTCTGCCTGCTCGTGGCTCGGCGGCGGCACCACGCGGATCTCGCGGTGGTGGCCGAAGGCGACGAGGCACACGGGTGGCTGGAGATCGCGCAGGCCTACCGCGGGCCGGCGGGGGCCGGGCGGGAGGCGGGGCAGTTCGCGGGGCTGCCGGCCTGACTCGGCGGTGACGAAGAAGGGCCGGGGACTCCCCGGCCCTTCTTCGTGCGCGGGGGGCGTGTCACCACCGCAAGCGCGAGTGAGCCCGGCATCGCGGGGGGCACGATGCCGGGCTCACCCGTGGGGGGTGGTCGCGCCGGAACCAGACGATCGGGGATCGGTCACCACTGGTCCCGGCGCGACCGGTTCACCGGACTTCCCGTTCCGCCGCCACGGGAACACCCGCGTCGGCCGGGGCCGGTGGCTCTTCGCCGGTCTTGCCGACGTGCCGCAGCAGCGCCACGGTGAGCCCGGACAGCACCACCAGGATCACCGCGGCGACACCGGCAGCGGTGTTGACGCCGCTCGTGAACGCGGCACGCGCGGAATCCAGCAGGGCCGCGCCCGTGTCGGTGGCCAGTCCCTCAGCCGCCGCGACGGCACCGCTGATCGTCTCCCGGGCAGCAGCGGCGGCCTCGGCCGGAACGCCCGGCGGCACCGCGACGACGTTCTGGTAGACCGCCGCGGCGATCGTGCCGTAGGTCGCGACGCCGATGGCCACGCCGAGTTCGGTGCTCGTCTCCGAGACCGAGGCCGCGGAACCCGCGCGCTCCTCGGGTGCCGAACCGACGACCATCTCCGTGCCGAGCGATCCCATCGGGCCCACGCCCGCCTGCACCAGGACGAAGCCGAGCAGCACCACCAAGAGACTCGTGGCGGGACCGGCCTGGGACACGATCGCGAGGCCCACGGCCGCTACGAGGAGGCCGGCGGCCGCCACGTAGGCCGGGCGGATCTTCTGCGCGAACTTCGGTGCCACCAGCGACGTGACGATCAGGGCGGTGGCGGCCGGGATCAGCCACAGGCCGGACTCGACGGCCGAGTACCCGCGCACGGTCTGCAGGTAGAGGCTGAACAGCATGATGCTGGACGAGATCGTCGCCGAGGTGAGCAGCATGATGACCAGTGCGCCGCTCAACGTCCTGCTGCGGAACAGCTTCAGGTCGAGCAACGGGCTGTCGAGCGTCCGCTGGCGCAGCACGAACAGCACACCGAACACGATGCCGGCGAGGATCGAGCCACCCGCGAACGCGCCGAAGCCGTGCTGGGCGATCTCCTTCAGGCCGTAGACGACCGGCAGGATCGCGAACAGCGACAGCACCACGCTGAGCAGGTCGATGCGGCCGGCGTCCGGGTCGCGCATCTCCGGCAGCAGGACGGGCGCGGTGATCAGCAGCAGCACCATCACCGGCACGGCCATCAGGAACACCGAACCCCACCAGAACCAGCCGAGCAGCACGCCACCGATCACCGGGCCGATGGCCATGCCGCCCATGAACGAGCTCAGCCACACGCCGATCGCGAAGCCGCGCTGCTTGGCGTCGGTGAACATCGTCATGATCAGCGCGAGGGTCGACGGCATCAGGGTCGCGCCCGCGATGCCGAGCAGTGCGCGCGCGGCGATCAGCATCTCCGGGGTCGTCGAGTACGCGGCGAGCACGGACGCCACGGCGAACGCGGCGGAGCCGAACAGCATCAGCTTGCGGCGGCCGATGCGGTCGCCGAGGGTGCCCATCGTGACGAGGAAGCCCGCGATCATGAACGCGTAGATGTCCATGATCCAGAGCTGCTCGGTGGCCGACGGGTTCAGGTCGGCGCTCAGCTGGGGTTGTGCGAGGAACAGCACGCTCAGGTCGAGCGACAGCAGCAGCGTCGGCAGGGCCAGCACCGCGAGGCCGATCCACTCCCGCCGTCCCGCCCGCGTGGTGTTCTCGGCCGGATCGGTCGATTCCATGGAACTTGTCCTTCCGTGTGGTGCCTCGAGCGGCACCCGAACTCATCGATCCGGCTCACCCTGCGCGTCCGCACTGTCGGAATCCTTTCGGCCGGTATCGTGTGCGCATGTTGTTCGCGGTGCTCGGGCCGCTCGCCGTCCGAACCGCCGACGGCCGCCCGGTCGAGATCCCCGAGTCGAAGGTGCGGGCGCTCCTCGCGAACCTGCTGGCCCACCGCAACCGCCCGGTGTCCGCGACCGCGTTGATCGAGGACCTGTGGGGCGACGACCTGCCGGTGAACCCGACGGGCGCGTTGCAGACGAAGATCTCCAAGCTGCGCCAGGCGCTGGACGCCGGTGAACCGGGCGCGCGGGACCTCGTCGCCTCGCAACGCCCCGGATACGTCATTCGGGCCGGCGCGGACGCCGTGGACGCCGACAGGTTCGCCGCCCTCACCGCCGCCGCGCGCACCAGCGCCGACCCGGACGAGCGGGCCCGGCTGCTGACCGACGCGCTGGAGCTGTGGCGTGGCGCGGCGTTCGCGGAGTTCGCCGGGGAGGCGTTCGCCCGCGCCGAGATCGCCCGGCTGGAGGAGGACCGGCTGGTGGCCGCCGAGGAACTCGGGCAGGCCCTGCTGGACCTGGGCGACCACGCCGCGCTGCTCGGCCGGATCGGCGATCTCGTCGCGGCCCATCCCCTGCGCGAACGGCTGCGGGCGCTGCACATGCTGGCCCTGTACCGGGCCGGGCGGCAGAGTGAGGCGCTGGCGTCGTTCCGCGAGGTGCGGGCACTGCTGCGCGACGAGCAGGGGCTCGACCCCGGTGAGCAGCTGGCCGAACTGCACAGGTCGATCCTGCGCCACGACCCGTCGCTCGAACCTCTTGGCCGGCGCCGCACCTCCCTGCCGGTGCCGCTCACCGAGCTGATCGGCCGGGAGGAGGACTCGGCGGGCGTCTGCGCGCTGCTCGGGTCGTCGCGACTCGTCACGCTCACCGGATCAGGTGGTGTCGGCAAGACCCGCCTCGCGGTGGAGGTGGCCACCCGCACGGCCGAGCGGTATCCGGACGGTGCCTGGCTCGTCGAACTCGCGACGATCTCCGAGGGCGGTCTGCTCGCGAGCGCGGTGATGGCGGGTCTCGGCATCAGGGACGTGCCGAACGCCGACGTCCTCTCCGACGCCCTGCGGGAACGGCGGATGTTGCTGGTGCTGGACAACTGCGAGCACCTCCTCACCGAGGTCGCGGCGCTCACCGAACGGCTGCTCGCCGCCGCGCCGGGCCTGCGGGTGCTCACGACCAGCCAGAAACCCCTGCGCATCGCGGGCGAGTCGGTGTGGACGGTCGCGCCGCTCGACCTGCCGCCGCCCGGCACGTCACCGGACGTCGTGGAGCGGTCGAGCGCGGTGCGGCTGTTCGTCGCCCGGTCGGCGCCCTCGTTCGCGCTGGACGCGAGCAACGCCGGCGCCGTCGCCGAGTTGTGCACGCGGCTCGACGGGGTGCCGCTCGCGCTGGAGCTCGCGGCTACCAGGGCGCGGTCGCTGGGGCTGCGCGAACTGCTGGCCAGGCTGGACGACAGGTTCCGCCTGCTCGCCGCCGGGTACCGCGACGCGCCGCCGCGCCAGCAGACGTTGCGGGCGATGATCGACTGGAGCTGGGAGCCGCTGACCGAGGTCGAACGGGCGGTGCTGCGCCGGCTCGCCGCGCACTCGGACGGCTGCACGCTGGCCGCGGCCGAGGCGGTGTGCGCGGGCGGGGTGGCGGTGGCGGCCGACGTGCTGGACACGGTCGCGGGACTGGTGGACCGATCGCTGGTCACCGTCGTCGACACGCCGGACGGCACCCGCTACCGGCTGCTCGAGTCGGTCGCCGCCTACTGCCGCGAACGGCTGGCCGAGGCGGGCGAGACCGAAGCCGTGCAAGACGCTCACCGGCGCTACTACACGAAGCTGGCCGAGACCGCCGAACCACACCTGCGAGGGCCCGCACAACGACTGTGGCTCGAACGCCTCGACGCCGAGTCCGCGAACCTGCGCACCGCACTCGACACCGCTTCCGGCCCCGACGCGGTGCGGCTGGTCAACGCGCTGGCCTGGTACTGGTACCTGCGGGGCCGGCTGTCCGAGGCACGCAGGGCCCTGTCCGCCGCCCTGACCCTGGACACCACGCGCACGGCCGCGCGAGCCCGGGCCACGGCGTGGCACGCGGGCATCACGTTCCTCGGCAGCGACGTGGCGGACCGAGCGGCCGCACGAGACGCCGCGCTCGCCGCGTTCGACTCGCTGGACGACCCGCACGGCAAGGCGTTCGCCCAGTTCTTCCTCGGTCTGGTCGAGTCGGACTTCGGTGCCCAGTCCACCAGCGAGGACCTGGTGAACCGCGCGCAGGAGACGTTCGAGGCGCTCGGCGACCGCTGGGGCGTCGCGGCGACGCTGAGCCTGCAAGCGATCCGCGCGCACACGAGAGGTGATCTGGAGTCCCTGCGGCGCAACGGTTCGCAGAGCCTCGCGCTGTTCCGGGAGCTCGGCGACCAGTGGGGCCAGCTGCGCGCGACCGAGGCCCTGGGTGGCCTGGCCGAGATCGAGGGCGACTACGAGGAGGCGACCCGCCTGCACCGCGACGGCCTGCGCATGGCGGAGGAACTGCGCCTGTGGCCGCAGGCCGCGGACCGCCTGAGCTGGCTCGGCCGCGCCTCGATGCTGCGCGGCGACCACGCCCACGCCCGCGAACTGAACGAACGCGCCCTGCGGCTTTCCCGCGAGCAGAGCTACAAGCCGGGCCAGATCTTCGCCGAGATCAACCTGGGCGTCATCGCCCGGCGCGCGGGAGACCTCGACACCGCCGAGAACCACCTGCGCACAGTGCTGGAATGGGACTGGGAGCCGGGGATCGGGTTGTGGCTCATCCTCACAGAACTCGGTTTCGTCGCCGAGCAACGCGGCGACGCCGAGACGGCCAGGGCGCGGCATCTGGAAGGGCTCACCGTCGCCCGCGCACTGGGCGACCAGCGCGCGGTGGCCGTGGCGATGGAGGGCCTGGCCGGGGCGTGCCTGGCCGACTCGCTGCCGGCCGAGGCGGCTCGGCTGCTCGGCGCGGCTGCGGCGGCCCGGCGCTCGGTCGGGGCCACGCTGCCGCCCTCGGAGCGGGCGGATCGGGACAGGGTGGAGGCCGGGGTGCGTCAGCGACTGGGCGATGAGTTCGCCACCGAGTACTCACGCGGCTTCGAGTCGAGGGACGGCTCGGCGGTAGTGCCTCGCTAGCGGCCGGTCAAGAGCGGTTCGACCTCATCGCCACCTCACCGGCACGGGCCGGCTCGCCGCAGTCCGGGCACACCAGGCACGCGACCAGCTCACTCCCGCAGGTGGCGTGCAGCGCGGTGCGCGGCGGCCCCTCCGGCGACGGCACGTTCCGGTCGCCCCACTGCATCAACGCGACCACGACGACCGCGAGCTCGCGGCCGGCCGGGGTCGGGTGGTAATCATAGCGGGGCGGATGTTGTTGGTAGGCAACGCGTTCCAGCACACCTTGCTCCACCAGCCCGGTGAGGCGGTCGCTGAGCACGTTGCGCGCGATGCCCAGACTCGTCAGCAGGCCGTCGAAGCGCACGATGCCCAGCAGCACGTCCCGCACGATCAGCAACGTCCACCGCTCGCCCACCACCTCCAGGGCGCGGGCGGCTGAGCAGACCTGGTCGTCGTACGTTCGTCCGAGCATTCCCCATGGTAAACCGTCAGTTGCGTGATCGAACCGACGTACCGTAGCGTTTCCAGTGAGTAGCATCATGCAACCTTTAGGGGCTCGGATGGCTCGCTCTCTGCTCCGCACGGCTCTGCGTGGCCTCTCCCTCGCCCAGGTCCGCCACGTCACGCCGGTCTCGTTCCGCCAGGCCGGGCCCGAGGTCCTGCAGGTCTATCGCGCGGTGGAGCGGGAGTTCGGCGTGCTGGCGCCCCCTGTCGTGCTGCACGCGGCGGCGCCCGGGGTGCTGCGGGCGTCCTGGGTGATGTTGCGGGAGATCGTGCTCGCACCAAGTCTGCTCGACCGCGGCACCAAGGAGGCTGTCGCGGCGGCGGTGTCCGAGGCGAACAGGTGCCCCTACTGCGTCACCGTCCACACCGGAACGATGGCCAAGTTCGGCGGCACGACGGTGGATCTCGCGGACGCCGGACGCTTCGGCGCCGACGAACTGCCGGAGGCGCTCGGCGTCGCGACGACGCTCCAGTACTTCAACCGGATGGTGAGCATCTTCCTCACCGAACGGCCGATGCCGCCGTACGCGCCGAAATGGCTGCTCGGACCGGTCACGGGAATGCTCACCGGCCTCATCGCGGCCGCCGGTGCCGCACCACCCGGCCGCAACCCGCTGCCGGAAGCACCGCTGCCCCAAGAACTCGCGTGGGCGGCGAGCAGCCCGGACGTCGCGAACGCCCTCGCTCGTGCGAAAGCCGTGTTCGACGCGGCGGAGATCCCCTCCGCCGTCAGGGGTCTGCTCGCCGCCGAGCTGTCCACGTGGGACGGAAAGCCGAAGGGCCCGAGCCGGGCCTGGGTGTGGGATGCGGCCGACCGCGTCGGACCGGGCGACCGGGCGGCGGCCAGGCTGGCGCTGCTGACCGCGTTCGCGCCGTACCAGGTGGACGACGACGTGATCGGGAACGTCCGCGCGGACGACACCGCGCTGATCGGGCTCACCGCCTGGGCGAGCATGGCCGCGGCCGTCCGCGCGACGGCTCTCGCGAAGTCTCCGACCGGTTCGTAGAATTCTTCGGATACCGCACATTGCCGTTGTCCGATGATTTCCGATAATCGGGAGCAACGTGAGAGAAGCGCCCCAGCGGGCGGTGTGCCAGCATTGAACGGTGGATAATCGCCTTTTCAAGAGGAGGTCCCACCGGAAATGACGACTTCGGGACTGATTCGCAAACGTTTTATCACCCCGGACGCTTCGGACGTCCTCTTCGACCAGCGCGGGTTCGCCGTCGACACCCCCGCACGCGCTCAGCTCGAATTGAGCGCTCTCCAGCTCGTTTTCGGGTTTGAGTTCGGCATCGAGCACAAAGACCACGACGCGATAATCGTGCGCCTCGACGCGTTGTCCCGGGAATACCGCGGGTTCGCCTACGAGGGTGCCACGATGGCGCTGGCGATCCGAGACGCCCTCACCCCGCTGCCCGGCCGCAGCAACGTCGAGCAGTTCCTCGCCGGGCCCGACTTCACCTCGGCGCCGGCGTCGAAGCACATCTTCATGGCCTACATCGGTGTGGGGTTCGCCCTGGCCAGACTGCCGCGAATGCTCTGGTCACGGGCCCTTCCCGACGCGCGCAAGCTCGCCGACCACCCGTCGCTCAGCTGGTTGATCATGGATGGCTACGGTTTCCACCTCGCCTACTTCGACCACGTGTCGTGGGTCGAGAACCACCGGGTTCCCGGACGTCTCCCGTGGCCGGGGCCTGCCGCGTACACGAACCGGGTGATCGACCACGGCATCGGACGCGCGATGTGGTTCGTCCACGGCGGCGACGTCGACCGGCTCCTCCACAGCATCAGACGATTTCCTCCAGACAGACGCGCGGACCTGCTCAGCGGCGCCGGACTGGCCGCCTCCTATGCGGGCGGAGTCACCGAGCAGGAACTCGGGAAACTGGTCGAGGGAGCCGGTGCCTTCCTGCCGGAGGTTGCCCAGGGCGCGGTTTTCGCGATGCGCGCCCGGGTGGTCGCAGATCTCGTCACGCCGCACAGCGAAATGGCCGCCCAGGTGTTCTGCGGGCGCAGCGCGGCGGATTGTTCGGAAATCGCCGCGAAGGAGATCGAGAACCTCCCCGAGGACGGCGCCGTGCCCGCGTACGAAGTTTTCCGTCAGCGCGTCCAGAACTACTTCCGGTGAGGCCGCCATGTCCGGAATCGTCAAACACGTCGACGTCGTCCCGGCGAAGCGGGCCACCGGCCTGGTTCGCGAGGTCTACACGCAGTCCACGAAGGAGGTCGGCCGGCTCGTCGAGGCCGTGACGATGTTCTCCGCCGCGCCGGAACTGCTCGCCGCGTCCTGGGCGGCGTTCCGCGAACCTCTGCTGGCGGGGGCGGCGTCCCGCGTCAGCAAGGAGGCGGTCGCCGCGACCGTGTCCCGGCTCAACCAGTGCACCTACTGCGTCGACGCCCACGCGATCATGCTCTACGGCGGCGGCGCGGGATCCTTCGCCACGCAACTGTTGTCCGGCGGCAGCGGCGGTGAACTCGACGCGAACCTGCGGCCGTTCGCCACCTGGGCCGAGATGCCGGCACGACCACCGTTCCCCGCCGCTCACACACCCGAGTACGTGGGTGTCCTGGTGTACTTCCACTTCCTCAACCGGGTCATCAACGTCCTGCTCGACGGCACGTTCCTGCCCGGTCCCCCGAGGGCCAAGGCCATCGCCCGGCGCGTCGCGGGCAAGATGATGGCGGGCAAGGTCAACGCGCGGAACGAGGCCGGTCGCGCCACCGGTCTGCGCTCCGGCACCGCGCCGCCGGAGGGCTTCGGCTGGGCGGCCGGCTCGCCCGCGATCGCCTCCGCTTTCTCCGCCCTGGCAACCGAAACGGCCGCGGCGGCCGCTCATGTCCCCGACGAGACACACCACACGCTCGACACCGTGGTCACGAGCCGGCTCGGCGAGCCCCAGGGCGTCAGCGCGGCCTGGGTGGACGAACACCTGCGGCCTCTCGGCCGGAAGTCCGTTCCCTCCGCCCGGCTCGCCCTGCTCACCGCGCTGGCGCCGCACCAGGTCAGCGACCGCGACGTCGTCCAGTTCCGGGAACAGCAACCAGAAGACCTGGACCTGCTCGGCCTGCTCTCACTGGCGGCACTGACCGCCGCCCGCCACCTCGGCGAACGAAAGGCCGCGGCAGTCCACTGAGGACACACGAGAAGTGGGGGGGGGGGCCCGCCCCCCCCCCGGGGGGGGTGGGGGGGGGGGGGGGCGGGG
>NZ_JAXAVV010000043.1:0-32453 GCF_033949925.1 Lentzea kristufekii | reverse complement strand
CGGGGAACGCAACAGACCCGCGACTAAACCAACTTCCCAGGATTCAAAATCCCAGTCGGATCAACCCGCTCCTTGACTGCCCGCAACACCTCAACCCCAATAGCCCCGATCTCCTTCTCCAGCCACGGAAGGTGATCGCGACCAACAGCATGGTGATGGGTGATAGTCCCCAACCGGGAGATCGCGTCAGAGGCCGCAGCTTTAGCCCTCCCCCACTGCCCAACAGGATCACCAAGATCCCGAGGCACCAGCACGGTGAAGTAGAGCGAAGCCCCAGTCTCGTAGGCGTGCGAGATGTGGCACATCACCACGGGATTCCCGAGCTCCGCGACCAACGCGTCCCGCACGGCGTCACGCAGTTCGGAGACCCGGGACCAGTGAGTGGCGGTCTCCAGGGTCTCGACGCAGACACCGGCGTCCAGCAGGGCATCCCGCTGCCGAGGCCCGTTGAACCGCCCGTGCAACCACGAAGCACCCATAGCCCGGCCGAGTCGCACGACTTTGCGCCCGCTCAACGCTCTCACGGTCGCGGCACGGGATCGGCACTCCCATCCGAGGATCACCAGACACGGCTGCTTCACCCCACGCAACCGCAGGTACTTCTTGACCAAATCAGCCTTGGAACCAGCCATCTCCAAAGCGACCTCAGTCTCATCCACATCGGACAGACGAGTGATGTCAGCCAACGCCCCAGCCTGAGCCAGCGACCGCACAAGCGAAACCCCAGCCTCCCACCCGTCAACGACAAACCCCTCATAACGAGGAGCGGAAGGCCGAGGCCGCACCCGAACAGACACCTCAGTGATAACCCCGAACAACCCTTCACTACCCAGCACCAGCTGCTTCAAATCCGGACCGGCAGCAGACGCGGGAGCGGCCCCCGCAACCCACTCCCCCACAGGCGTCGCGACCCGGACCGACTCGACCATGTCCTCGAAGCGCCCATACCCGGACGAGGCCTGCCCAGCGGAACGGGTGGCGGCGAACCCGCCAATCGTGGCCCGCTCGAACGACTGCGGCACATGCCCGAGCGTGAACCCGTGCTCCCCCAACAACTTCTCCGCTTCAGGCCCGGTGATCCCTGCCTGCAACACCGCAACCCGGGACACAGGATCGACAGAAACCAAACGCCCAAGCCCGGCAAGGTCCAACGCCACCACAGCGGACTTCGACCCGCGCAGCGCCTCAACGCCACCCACCACGGACGTACCACCCCCGAACGGCACCACGGCGATGTCGTACTCGACGCAGACCCGGAGCACCTCCAGGACTTCCTCGGGCGAGGCAGGCTGCACCACGGCGTCCGGCACAGCGAGTTCTCCGTGCCCGCGATGACGCAGCAGGTCCAGATACGACAGCCCACCAGCACGCCCGAGCCGATCCGCGTCCTCGACGGAGACCGCGCACACGGCCTCCAGCGCCGTGAACGCGTCCTCGGTCAGCTCGGAGGGAGGCACCACGACGGGCACCTCGGGAAGGGGCTCCCCCAGGCCGACGCGCTGACTCAGCCAAGCCAGCGCATGCGGCGGCAACGGCACGGTTTCGGAGGTCCATCGAGCCCTGGTCACTGCTACAGTGTTACACATGACGTCTCAACGTCACACCCACGACGCTCTGCTCGACGCCACCCGTGAGTGTGTTCTGGAGGTGGGTGTCCGCCGGACGACCCTCACCGACGTGGCGAAACGGGCCAACGTGAGCCGCATGACGCTCTACCGCCGCTACCCGGACGTCGACCACCTCGTCAGAGCCCTGATGACCAGGGAGTTCGCCGCGCTGCTCGAAGAGGTCGAACGGGCAGGCGGGCGGGGCAACGCACGCGAGCAGCTCGTCCAGCGGGCCGTGGACGCCATCCGGCTGCTTGACGCCAACCCGCTGATGCAGCGCGTCCTGCAGCTCGACGCGGACCTGATGCTGCCGTACCTCACCGACCGGCTGGGCAGCACGCAGCGGCTGGTCGAGCAGTTCCTCGTCGCGCAGATCGAGGCCGGGCACCTCGACGGCTCGGTCCGGTTCGGTGACGCCAAGACGCAGGCCCGCGTGGTGCTGCTGAGCACGCAGTCGATGGTGCTCTCGACCAGACCGGCCACCTCCGGGCTCGACTTCACCGCGCTCCTCGACGAGCTCGCCAAACAGCTGGACGGAGGCCTGAAACCGTGAACACGTCCCTGAACGCCGCGAGGCGCCTGCAGGACCTCGAAGCAGCGCAACGGGAGGTCGCCGACCTGCTCGTCATCGGCGGCGGCGTCACGGGCGCGGGGGTCGCGCTCGACGCGGCGTCCCGAGGCCTCAGGACCGTCCTGCTGGAGGCGCACGACCTGGCGTTCGGGACGTCGCGGTGGTCCAGCAAGCTCGTCCACGGCGGCCTGCGCTACCTCGCGAAGGGCGACGTGCGGCTCGCCCACGAGAGCGCCGTCGAGCGCGGCATCCTGATGACCAGGACGGCACCGCACCTCACGCGCACGTTGCCGATGCTGTTCCCCTTGCACGCCACCGCGGGCCACTTCGTCATGTCCGGATTCCGGGCCGGCAACGCGCTGCGCATCGCCGCACGCACGCCGTCGGACGTGCTGCCCGGCCCTCGCCGGGTGCAGCGGCACGAGGCCCTGGCGCTGGTCCCCGGTCTCGACCCGGCGAAGCTCACCGGCGGCCTCCTGAGCTACGACGGCCAGCTCGTCGACGACGCGCGGCTCGTGGTCGCGCTGGCCAGAACCGCCGCCGGGCACGGCGCGAGGATCATCACCCGCGCGAAGGTCAGGACGCTGCAGGGCGACGGTGCCGAGGTGGAGGACACGCTGACCGGCACCACCTTCACCGTGAGGGCCAGGGCGGTGATCAACGCGACCGGCGTGTGGGCCGGCACGCTCGCCCCGGTGCACCTGCGCCCGTCCCGCGGCTCGCACCTCGTGATCGACGCGAGGAGCGCCGGCCTCACCGGCACGGCACTGACCATCCCTGTTCCCGGCGAGCACAACCGCTACGCATTGCTGCTGCCCCAGGCGAACGGCCGCGCGTACCTCGGCCTCACCGACGAGCCGGTGGACGACATCCCGGACGTGCCGCAGGTTCCCGAGTCCGATGTGGACTTCCTGCTGACGACCGCTTCCCACGTCCTGCAACGGAAGCTCACGAGGGACGACGTCATCGGCAGCTACGCGGGCCTGCGCCCGTTGCTCGAAGCCGAGGGCCGGACCGCGGACCTCTCCCGCAACCACGCCGTGCTGACCGCGCCGAACGGCGTGATCACGGTCGTCGGCGGCAAGCTCACCACCTACCGCAGGATGGCGGCGGACGCCGTCGACGCGACGAACCTGACGCAGATCCCCTGCCGCACCAAGGACATCCGCCTGGTCGACGACAGGCCGGCGCCGACCACCCCGATCGCACCGGGCGTCACCGAGGCCGACGTCGTCCACGCGATCCGGCACGAGGGCGCGCTGGACGCCGACGACGTCCTCGACCGGCGCACGCGCATCGGCCTGGTGCCGAAGGACCGCGAGAAGGCCGCACCCGAGATCGAGAAGCTCATGGCGAACGCATGAAGAACGGGGCGCCCGCGAAGGACGCCCCGTTCTCAGCGCGAAGACCTCAGTGCGAGGTCACTCCCCGATGACCGGCTTCGCGGCCTTCGGGGGCTCGACCAGGGACTCGCCCTCGATCCGCACCTTGCGCTTGTGCTCGTTGCTGCCGCCCTGCTGACCGGCTCCACCGGCCATCGGGGCACCACCCATCATCGGCGCCATGCCGGCGCCGCCCTTGGGGCCACCACCAGCGCCACCAGCGGCCGCGGGAGCCGCGGGAGCGGCACCGCTACCGGCCGCCATGACGCCTGCCGCGCCACCGAACTGAGTGGCCGAGGTACCGCCGGCACCACCGCCACCGGCCGGGCCACCGCCGAAGCCGGCGGGCATACCGCCCCCGCCACCTCCGCCGCCGCCCTTGGGCATGGCGCCGCCCGCTCCGCCGCCACCGGCAGCCGCAGCGGACGCGGCGTGGTCGGTGGTGGGGCGGTACCAGTCGGCGTTCGGCGTGGTCGGCGTGGTGCCGATCGCCGGGAGCTTGGTCCCGGTCTCGCCACCGGCCGTCGTGGTCGTGCCGGGCTCCCAGTGACCCGGAACCCACCGGCCCGTACCGCTGCCGGAACCCGCGCCGCCGCCGGCACCGGGCGGAACGTAACCGCCGCCACCACCAGCGCCGCCTCCGGTGTTGCCAGGAGACGTGTAGACGGGACCACCGGTACCGGTGCCGGGAGGCGAGTAGATGGGACGCATGGCGGGGCCACCGACGTTGGTCCCGGGCCCGTTCGGGCTCTGGTAGCCGCCCTGGTCACCGGGGCTCTGCCAGCCGGGACGGACCTGGGCGACGCCGTCGGCGCCGGTCAGCTGCGGACCCGTGTAGCCGCCGTTGGCACCACTGGTGAACGTGCCGCCGGCACCGGCGGACGCGCGGGACTGGTCGTCGGAGCGGATGCCGTCGAAGCCGCCCGAGGTGTTGCGGACGGAACCGCCGCCACCACCCTTGCCGCCGTTCGCCATCGAGGAGATCGCGTCGATGACCTGCTCGGCGACCTTGGCGATCTGCGAGACGGACTTGATCAGGTTCATCAGCTTCTGCACGGAGCCGACGAGCTTCTGCAGGAAGTCGGCCAGCTTCTTCGCGTAGTTGACCGCGGTCGTGACGATGTCCGAGATCGCGCCCGCGATGGCCGCGCCGAACGTCAGGAACGACGCCGCCAGCCACTGGATGATCTTCATGACCATGTCGGACACGGCCTGGCTGATCAGGTCCATGATCATCTTGCGGACCGTGCCGACGAGCTCGCCCGCACCCTTGACCGCCCCGGCGATGCCCTCGACCGACTTGGCGAGGGTCTCCAGGCCACCCGCGTGCCTCTTGGCCGCGGCGCGGTAGCCGTCGGCCGCCTTGCCCTCCCACTCACGGGTCTGCGAGACGCAGATCCGCTCGTACTCGGTCGCGATGCCGTGGACCTGCTTGCCCGCGTTCCGGAAGGACTCGGACATCTTGGCGATCGACTCGGGGCTGCCGAGCAGGACGTCGAACGGCTCGCGCAGGAAGTCGACGTGCTGGATGGCCCAGCTGAAACCGGCGGAGAGGAAACCGCTCAGCGGGTTCGACGCCATGCCGACGATGCCCATGGCCGAGTTCGCGATGCCGAGGCCCGCGTTGACCCAGTCGCCGCGCTCGATGGCGGAGTACGTGTTGGAGATGTTGCTGATCAGCTGCTGGGTGTCGGCACCGTTGGACTGCGTCGCTGGGGCGTTCATCCCCGGCCTCCCTTGAAGCCGAACATGTTGTCGAGGTCGACCTGCTCGTACTGCTCGATGGTCTGCTTGAGACCGCCGGCCATGTCCATCAGCGAGTTGGCGGCCTTGCCGAGGCCGTCCTGCGACAGGCCTGCCTGCTGGAGGACGTTCTGGGCGAGGAAGCCGAGGAAGACGCCGAACGCCTCAGTGGTGAGGGCACCCGGATCACACGTCTCGGTGGCCTTGCGCATCCGTTCCATGAGCCGGTCCACGTTCGCGGCGTGGGTTCTCAGCTCGTCCAGGTCGATGTTGAAGTGCTGCTGCATGCCTAACCCCCTCCTGCACTCAGGCCATGACGTCGGGCGGGTTGGTGAAGTACTCGTCGTCGGGCCGGACGTCCTTGCGCTCCAACTCCGACTTCGGTTCTTCCTCGTCGGTTCCGTCGCCCGCGTATCCGTTCGGCATCTGCGCCTTCACGAACTCGAGCGCGGGGCTGTCGCCGACGAAGTCCGTCATGATCTGCACGACACGCCCGGAGGCGTCGCGCTGGGCCTTCGTGGAGGCCGCGAGCACGGCGGAGGCGATCTCGCTGGGGTCCATGCCGCGGGCCTCCGGCTTGATCTGCAGATCGGTCAGCACGCCTGTCGCGTTGACCGTCACCGTGATCAGGCCGTCTGGCGAGCTGGCGCTGCCACCCACACCACCGAGCTGGTCGCGAGCCTGTTCGGCGTGCTGCTTGGCCTGCTCGATCTTGGCCCCGTACTGCTTGAGCCACTGATCCGGGTCAATGGGCTGCATGGTCACCCCCGTTGAGTGAATTGGTCGTTCGTTCGATTCGCCGTAGACGCCCGTATCGTTTCACCCGTTCCCTGCTCACCGATACTTTCAGTCCGATTACCGCCATCCGGGCTAACGAAGGGGTTCACCGTGCCTGAGGGAGTGCTGGAGATCGACAGGATCTCCAAGCGCTACGGGGAGGTCGTCGCCCTGCGGGACATGTCCTTCGACGTGCGCGCAGGCGAGCTCTTCGGATTCGTCGGAAGCAACGGCGCCGGGAAGACCACGGCCATGCGCATCGCGCTGGGCGTGCTCGTCGCCGACTCCGGCGAGGTGCGGTGGAACGGGAGAACCGTCGACCTCGACACCCGGCGCCGGATCGGTTACATGCCGGAGGAGCGCGGGCTCTACCCGCGGATGAAGGTGCTCGACCAGTTGGTCTACCTGGCCGAGCTGCACGGCATGGGCACCAACGAGGCCCACAAGAGCGCGGAGAACTGGATCGCGCGCCTCGGGCTGCGCGACCGCCGCACGGACGAGGTGCAGCGCCTGAGCCTCGGCAACCAGCAGCGCGTCCAGCTGGCCGCCGCGCTGGTGCACGAGCCGGACGTGCTGGTGCTCGACGAGCCGTTCTCCGGCCTCGACCCGGTCGCGGTCGACGTGATGAGCCAGGTGCTGCGCGAGAAGGCGTCCGCCGGGGTGCCGGTGGTGTTCTCCAGCCACCAGCTGGACCTGGTGGAACGGCTGTGCGACCGGGTCGGCATCGTCAGCGCCGGTTCGATGGTCGCGTGCGGAACAGTGGATGAACTCAGGTCGAGTGGCGAAGCTCGCCTCGTGGTGGAGTCGCCAACGACCGACTGGGCTGCCACGCTGAGTGGCGTGCGGGTGATCGAGAGCAACGGGACGCGGTGCGTCCTCGAACTCGCCGACGGCGTGGACGACCAGGCGGTCCTGCACGCGGCGCTCGCGGCCGGTCCCGTGCACGAGTTCTCCCGGCAGCGCCCGTCGCTGACCGAGCTGTTCCGCAACGTGGTGACCATCGAGGGCAGGAGCGCATGACGTCGGCCCGAGCTGTCTCGCTGGTGGCGAGGCGCGAGTTCGTCACGAAGGTGCGCACCAGGTCGTTCCTGATCGGCACGGCGGTGATCATCGCCGTGCTCGCCGGGTACGTGGTGCTGCAGTCGGTCCTGTTCGACGACCAGCAGCACAGCGTCGTGGGGCTGTCCGGGCAAGCCACCCAGCTCGCAGACCCGTTGCGGGACAAGGCGAAGGCGTTCGGCATCGAGGTCGAGACGCGGGACGTCACGACCGCGGGCGACGCCGAGCAGCAGGTCCGCGACGGCTCCCTGGACGCGCTGGTGACCGGCGCGCCGCCGGAGCTGAAGATGATCGTCAAGGGCTCCGGCGACGAGGTGCTGGCGACGGCGCTGAACGACGTGCTGCGCCAGCAGGTGCTGACCGCGCAGCTCGCGGAGGCGGGCATCAGCCCGCAGGAGGTCGCGCAAAGCCTCGCGAACGCCCGCGTCGCCGTCACCGCACTGGAACCCGTTGACCCGCAACGAGGCCAGCGCCTCGCGATCGGGCTGATCGTGGCCGCGCTGCTGTACTACTCGCTGCTGGTCTACGGCACGATGGTCGCGCAGGGCGTGGTCGAGGAGAAGTCCAGCCGGGTCGTGGAGATCCTTCTCGCGACCGTGCGGCCGTGGCAGTTGTTGCTGGGCAAGGTGATCGGCCTCGGCGCGGTCGGCCTGCTGCAGCTGCTGGTGATCTCCACGGTCGGCCTGGGACTCTCGTCCGCCTTCGACGTGATCGACGTGGGCACGCTGGGCGGTGCCGCGTTGCTGACCGGCGTGCTCTGGTACCTGCTCGGGTTCTTCCTGTACGCCACCGTGTTCGCGGCCGCCGCGTCGCTGGTGTCACGCCAGGAGGAGCTGCAGTCGGTGCTGACGCCGATCAGCATGACGATCATCGTGGCGTTCGTGGCCGGCATCAACCTGATGATCGGCAGCCCTTCCGGCACGACGGTCACGGTGCTGTCGATGCTGCCACCGTTCGCCCCGATCCTGATGCCGGGCCGGATGGCGCTGGGCGTCGCCCCGGCCTGGCAGGTGCTGCTCGCGGTCGTGCTGGCGCTGCTGGCCATCGCGGCGATCACGTGGCTGGGCGGCAAGGTCTACGCGAACGCCGTGCTGCGGACCGGCGCTCGCGTCAAGCTCCGCGAGGCGCTCAGGCTTTGATCGCCTGGTAGCGGTCGAGCGCCACCTGGCGTTCGACCGCGTGGTCCACGATCGGTTCGATGCCGGGCGAGTCCGGTGCGTACTTCCTGACGTAGGCGCCGTCCGGGTCGAACTTCTTGGCCTGCGTCGTCGGGTTGAAGACGCGGAAGAACGGCGAGGCGTCCGTGCCGCTGCCCGCGACCCACTGCCAGTTGTGCTGGTTCGACGCGATGTCGCCGTCGATCAGGTGCTTCATGAAGTGCCGCGCACCCCACCACCACGGCAGGTGCAGGTCCTTGACCAGGAAGCTCGCGACGATCATGCGCACCCGGTTGTGCATGAAGCCTTCCTGCAGCAGCTGCCGCATGCCGGCGTCGACGATCGGGAACCCGGTGCGACCCTGGCACCACGCCTCGAAGAGCTCCTTGTCGTCGTCCAGTTCCATGCGGTCGAACTTGCGGTCGTAGTTCTCGCGCGCGGTCTCCGGCTTGTGCCACAACACGTCGGCGTAGAACTCGCGCCACGCGAGCTCGCTGCGGAACGTTCCGTCACAGTCCTGCAGCAGCGTCCGGGGGTGCAGCACACCCCACCGCAGGAACGCCGACATCCTGCTGGTCGCGTCCAGGTCGGGCCGGTCACGGGTCTCGTCGTAGCCGGCCAGCCGTTCGTCGCGGAACTCCTCCCACAGCGCGAGCGCGTCCGGAAGTTTCTCTTCGACGCCGGGAAGTTCCTCGCTGTGCTCCGGCTCGATCCAGTCCAGAGTGGACGCGTCGGTGTCCGCGGGCTTGCGCCAGCCGTGCTCCAGCCAGGCGCCGCGGAACGGCGTGAAGACCTTGAACGGTGTCCCGTCCTGCTTGCGCACCCGGCCGGGCGCGACCGCGTAGGGCGAGCCGGAACGGACGAGTTCGATGTCCCCCAACGCTTTCTCGACTGCCTCGTCCCGGCGGCGCCCGTACGGCGCGTAGTCCGCGGAGATGTGGACGCCCTCCGCGCCGATTTCCTTCGCGATGCGCGGAACCACCTTCACCGGATCGCCGTGCACGACCATGAGACGGCCGCCCAGTTCATCGTTCAGGGCGTGCAAACAGCGGTGCAGGAAATCGATTCGCGGCTGTCCGGACGGTTTCAGCAACCTGTCGTCGAGAACGAACAACGCGAGTGCGCGAGGCGATCTTTCCGCTGCCGCGAGAATGGCGGGATGATCGGATGTCCGCAAATCACGGCGGAACCAGACGAGCGACGGGGAAGAACTCACCGTTCGACGCTAAAGCGCCCAGAGCGGGTCTGCATGACGAGCGGTCAGGCGACCTCGGCCGCGAGCTCGAGGCTGATCAGCCGCATCATGCGCAGGAGCCGGCCCCAGTAGTGGGCCGCGTAGGGCCGGTAGTGCCCGGACTGCGGATCAGCGAACACCGGGACCACTTTGCGCAGCTCATCGAGGCAGAGCGGCGCCATCCACCGGGCGTGCTCGTTGAGGTCGTCGCCCTTCGCCAGCCAGCTGGAAGCACAGCCGGCGGCATGCACGTCGACCAGGATCAGTTCCACGCCCTCGATCTCCATGCCGCGCTGACCCTTCGGGTACGGCATCTTCCCGTGCTGCTCGTACAGCCGAGCCACCTCAGCCCGCACGTCCGTCACGCACCACCCCCAGGACAAGCGAAAAGGCGCGCCGCCAGTGGCGACGCGCCTTCAGGTTGCCAGAAGAACTAGCCCGTGATCAGCGGTTTTCCATCGCGATGAAGTCGCGCTCGGTCGGGCCGGTGTAGATCTGCCGCGGGCGGCCGATCTTGGTGGCCGGGTCGTTGATCATCTCGCGCCAGTGCGCGATCCAGCCGGGGAGCCGGCCGAGTGCGAACAGCACGGTGAAGAACTTCGTCGGGAAGCCCATCGCCCGGTAGATCAGACCCGTGTAGAAGTCCACGTTCGGGTAGAGCTTGCGGGAGATGAAGTAGTCGTCGCTCAGGGCGGCTTCTTCCAGCTGCTTCGCGATGTCGAGCAGCTGGTCGTCGGCGCCGAGCTTGCCGAGGATCTCGTCGGCGGTCTTCTTGATGATCGCGGCGCGCGGGTCGTAGTTCTTGTAGACCCGGTGGCCGAAGCCCATCAGGCGGACGCCGTCCTCCTTGTTCTTCACCTTGTTCACGAACGACTTCACGTCGCCGCCGTCGTTCTTGATCTTCTCCAGCATCTCCAGCACCGCGCTGTTCGCGCCGCCGTGCAGCGGGCCGAACAGGGCGTTGATGCCCGCGGAGATGGAGGCGAAGAGGTTCGCCTCGGAGGAGCCGACCAGGCGCACGGTCGACGTGGAGCAGTTCTGCTCGTGGTCGGCGTGCAGGATGAAGAGCAGGTCGAGCGCGCGGACCAGGTCCGGGTCGAGGTCGTAGGCCTCGGCCGGGAACCCGAAGGTCATCCGCAGGAAGTTCTCCACCAGGCCAAGGGAGTTGTCCGGGTAGAGGAACGGCTGGCCGACCGACTTCTTGTACGCGTAGGCCGCGATGGTCGGCAGCTTGGCGAGGAGGCGGATCGTGGAGATCTCCACCTGGTTCGCGTCGAACGGCGACAGCGAGTCCTGGTAGAAGGTCGACAGCGCCGACACCGCGGAGGACAACACCGGCATCGGGTGCGCGTCGCGCGGGAAGCCGTCGAAGAAGCGCTTGAGGTCCTCGTGCAGCAGCGTGTGCCTGCTGATCTTGGAGGTGAAGTCCTCGAGCTGGGCGGCGGTCGGCAGCTCGCCGTAGATCAGGAGGTAGCTGACCTCCGCAAAGTTCGAACGCGCGGCCAACTGCTCGATCGGGTACCCGCGGTAACGCAGAATTCCGGCGTCACCGTCGATGTAGGTGATCTCGGAGGAGCAGGAGGCCGTGTTGACGAAACCGGTGTCCAGGGTTACCAGACCGGTGGTCGACAGCAGCTTGCCGAGATCGATGCCGGACGCGCCTTCGGACGCCCGCACCACCTTCATCTCGAGCTCTGCATCCCCGTGGCGCAGCGCGACGGTCTGTGGGTCGGTCGGCGCAGTCGTCGCGTCGGGCATTCAAGTCCCTCTCAACGCTCGGACGGGGTGGCGGCAGTCCACGCTGGGCCTGCCGTCGTCTCGGACCACCCCGTTGGGATCTGAGTCTTCTAAGTTCACTCACGCTAGTCGGCGGAAGGCCCGCCTCGCAGCAGCGGTGTGAACCGATTCTGAGAGATGGGACCGGCATCACATCCGTAATGCCAGTTTCTAGCGCGGCTACCCCACGGTAGTCCGATCCTCCGTTTTATCCACCCAACGCGGCGGTGAGTTCGCTCGCAAAGGGCGGCTCGGCGCCTGCACGGGAACATGTGATCGCGGCCGCCGCACCGGCGTACGTCAATGCGGCGGTCCATTCATCCGTGGAGAGACCGCGGATCTTCTCCGCACTCAACGCGTCATGGTCGTGCAGCCACGCGAGCAGGGCGCCTTGCACCGTGTCGCCCGCACCGATCGTGTCGACCACGTCCACCTTCACGGGCGGCACGTCGACCTGTCCGGTGGCGGTGATCACGGACAGGCCGTCCCCGCCTTTCGTCAGCACGACGGCGGCCGGTCCCTGTGAAATCCACGTCCTTGCGATCTCGATCACGTCGTCCTCCTCGGCGAGCCACCGCGCGTCCTCGACCGAGAGCTTCAGCAGCCCGACGTCCGGCAGCCACGACCGGAACCGCGCCCGATAGGCGCCCGGATCGTGGATCAGGCCTGCCCGGATGTTGGGGTCGAGCGCCGTCAGCAAGCGCTTGCTCTCCCGCCGCAGCACCGTCTCGTAGACCGAGGCACCGGGCTCCAGCACCAGCGACAGCGTGCCGAACGACACGGCCTTCGCCTCCGCCGGCAGCGGACCGGGGTCCTCGACGAGCCGGTCGGCCGTGCCGTCGACGTAGAACGAGTAGCGCGCCGACCCGTCGTCAGCCAGCCCGACGACGGCGAGCGTGGTGTTCTCCGGTCCACGTTGGACCAGATCCGTCGCCACCTCCGACGCGTGCAGCCGCTTGATCAGCTGCTCTCCGAAGTGGTCGGTCGACACCCGCGACAGGAAGCCCGTCGGCACGTCCAGCCGCCCGAGCGCGACGGCCACGTTGTACGGCCCGCCACCGAGCTTCGGCGCGAGCGGTGCGAGCTCGTCGTCCCCCACCGGCACCATGTCGACCAGCGCCTCACCAGCAACCACGATCACGCGCTCTACTCCTTCTGGGAGACCCCGTTCCTCTGGAGCCCATCCAACAACAGTTCGCCCAGCGCGGTGAACGCCTCGGCGTCCGAAACACCTGCCCGTTTCGTGAGGACGCCCGTCTGGATGCTTTCGATGAGCAGCCCGGCCATCTCGGCGAACAACGTCGCGTGCACCTCGCGGAACACGTGCCGCTCGACACCGTCCTGGATGAACGCCTTGATGCGCTCAGCCGCAGCGCGCGCGTTGCGTTCATACGTGGCGCGCGTGGGCGGGAAGTCCGACACGTCCGCGATGAACGCCGCGGACGCCTTGCTCAGCTCCTCGGCGGCTCCGGCGAGATAGCTGCCGATGCGTTTGCGCACGTCGTCAAGGCCCGCGATGCGCTTTTCGATGCGCTCGGCGGCCCCTTTGAAGTACCGGCCGACGACCCTGACGGCCAGCTGTTCCTTGCTGCCGGCGAGCGCGTACAGCGTCGATTTCGAGCAGTGCAACCTGCCCGCGATGTCATCCAGGGTGAGATGCCCGAAGCCCTCGGTGAGGAACAACGCCTCCAACCGGGTGAGCAGCTCGGCCTGCCGCTGCGTGAGCGCCCGCGTCATATGACGACCCTGCCACATTCACTGGCTGCTGTACTGCACAACGCACTAGAGTACAGCTACCAGTACACACCGGAGGTCGACGATGCCCGCCGAGCGGTTGCTCCCCACGCAAGAGGCCGAGGACCTGATCGCGCTGGTCAAGGAGATCGCGCGGGACGAACTGAAGCCCCACGCCGCGGACGCCGAGGAGAACGAGAAGTTCCCCCGCGACGCGTTCCGCCTGCTGGGCAGGTCAGGCCTGCTGGGCCTGCCGTACCCCGAGGAGTTCGGCGGCGGCGAGCAGCCCTACGAGGTGTACCTGCAGGCCCTCGAAGAGGTCGCCTCCGCGTGGATGACGGTCGCCGTGGGCCTCTCCGTGCACGTGATGTCCTGCTACGGCCTCGCCACCTTCGGCACCCGCGAGCAGCAGGACCGCTGGCTCCCCGAAATGCTCGAGGGCGAACTGCTCGGCGGCTACGCCCTGTCCGAGGTCCAGGCGGGCTCCGACCCGGCAGCCATGTCGACCAGGGCCATACGCAAGGGCTCCGAGTACGTCGTGAACGGCACCAAGGCGTGGATCACCCACGCCGGCGCCGCCGACTTCTACACCCTGATGGCCCGCACGTCCCCAGACGCGGGCCGAGGCATCTCCTGCTTCCTGGCCCCGGGCGAGACCCAGGGCCTCACCGCCGCCACCCCGGAACGCAAGATGGGCCTCACCGGCTCCATCACCGCGCAACTCCAGTTCGAAGACGTCCGCTTCGGCACCGACCGCCTGATCGGCAAAGAGGGCGACGGCCTCAAGATCGCACTGTCCGCTTTGGACTCGGGCCGCCTCGGCATCGCCGCCTGCGCAGTGGGCCTGGCCCAGGCCGCCTTGGACGAAGCAGTCGCCTACGCCAAGACCCGCACCCAGTTCGGCCGCCCGATCATCGAGTTCCAAGGCCTCGAATTCCTGCTGGCGGACATGGCCGCGGCAGTGGAATCAGCCCGAGCCACCTACATCTCCGCCGCCCGCCGCCGCGACAAGGGCCTCCCCTTCCGCCAGCAGGCGTCGATCGCCAAGCTCATCGCCACGGACGCGGCGATGAAGGTGACGACCGACGCCGTCCAGGTGCTGGGCGGCGCCGGCTACACCCGCGACTTCCCGGTGGAGCGCTACATGCGCGAGGCGAAGGTCCTGCAGATCTTCGAGGGCACCAACCAGATCCAGCGCCTGGTGATCGGCCGAGGCCTCCGCTAGACGCTCTCGCGGTAGAAGGGGTCGGCCACGACCCCTTCACCAGCAGCCTCGTCCCACGTGTAAACCTCGCGCCCCTGCACGAACACGTGCAACGCCCGGCTCATCACGTCAAGCGGATCCCCGGACCAGATCACGACATCACCGTCAAGCCCGGGCTTCAACGCCCCGACCCGGTCGTCCAGCCCCATGATCCGCGCCGGGTTGGTCGTGATCGACTGCAGCGCAACATCACTGTCGAGCCCCTCTTTCACCGCCAGCGTCGCCTGGTGCACCAGGAAGTGAATGGGCACAACGGGATGGTCGGTGGTGATCGCCAATTCCACTCCGGCCCGAGCCAAGATCCCGGGGTTGCGCAACCCCCGATTCCGCAACTCCACTTTGGACCGACTGGTGAACAGCGGCCCGATGATGACCGGAATCCGCTTGTCAGCAATGACATCCGCGATCAGATGCCCCTCAGTCCCATGATTGAGGATCAGCCGATACCCGAACTCCTCAGACAACCGAATCGCCGTGGCGATGTCATCGGCCCGATGAGCATGCTGACACCAGGCCAGCTCTCCGGAGAGCACCTTCCCCAGAACCTCGAGGGTGGTGTTGCGGTCAAAGGACTTCCCGTCAGCCTCAGCCTCGGCCTTCTTGGCGAGGTAGTCCTGAGCCTTGGTCAACTCGTCCCGGATGACCGCCGCAACCCCTTGCCGCGTAGACGGCAACTTCCCCTTCTCGCCGTACACCCGCTTCGGGTTCTCACCAAGCGCACTCTTGACGCTGACCGGCTCCTTGACGAGCATCTCGTCAACGGTGCGCCCCCAGCACTTGACGGCAACGGTCTGCCCACCGATGGGATTACCAGACCCGGGCTTGATCACCGCGGTGGTGACCCCACCACTGAGCGCGTCAGCGAACCCGAGGTCAGCGGGGTTGATCGCGTCAAGCGCCCGCATCCGAGCCCCAACAGGATCAGTCATCTCGTTGGTGTCCTGCCCGGCCCACCCCTCGGCCTCCTCATGGACGCCGATGTGCCCGTGAGCCTCGACAAAGCCAGGCAGAACCCAAGCCCCGTCGGCATCGACAACCTGAACCCCGTCAGGAATGTCGACGTCAAGACCAACCGCAACGATCTTGCCGTCCTGAATGAGAACAGTGCCGCCTTCGACGGGTTCGCCGTCAACGGGCACGACGTAACCACCGGTGATCGCGATGTCCATGGTTAGCAACGCTAACGGTCATCCTGGCCGTCGGCCACCCCGAGAGCGGACGTGGCGAGTCAGCCCAACGGCTGAATCCCCCACCGCGCACCCCAGGACTCCCCGGGAGAGACCCAGATCAGGTCCACTCCGGAGTTCAGGGCGTCCGGCGGACAGGTCATCGGCTCGATGGCGACGGCCCTGCCTCGGCCGGGGTACGAATCGGGCGTGTAGACCTGAACCCACCGAAACGCCGGATCCGCCCACACCTCGACCCCGCCATCGGGCGAGGCGAGCGTGTGGTGCACCAGACCGTCCGCACCCGGCTCGCACCCTCCGAACGGCGTGTCCAGCTGGATCCCGTCCAGCCTCCGCCCCTCCCGAAAGTCGAACTCGGTCCCCTCCACCGACTGCGCCACCCCTGAAGGCACCATCCGCTGAACGTCCAACGGCAGCACGGTCGTCGCGGCCAAAGTCAAAGTGCACGAATCGGTAGAAGCATTCCCAGCCCGCGGATAGGGATGCGTACCAACACCGAACGGCGTAGCGACATCCCCGACGTTGGTGACCCCATGCGTGACGGTCAGCCCACGATCGTCCAACGCATAAGACACGGTGACGTCCAAAGCAGCAGGCCACCCAGCCTGAGGCTCGATCAGGGCCCGCAAGGAGACCAACGACCCGGTGTGCTCCAGAACAGCCCAAGGACGACGCCGCACAAGCCCGTGGATCGCGTTCCCACGAGCAGGCTCGGTGACCTCCAACTGCTGCCGAACCCCGTCCAGCACCCAGGAAGCACCAGCGGTCCGGTTCGGCCAAGGCACCAGCACGGCCCCAGCGCTCATCGGCGGTTTCTCGTCAGCACCGAACGTCTCCACGTACGGCACGCCGTCCACCTCGAAAGACCGCAGCCCCGCGCCTACAGTCGTGATCACGGCGGTGGCACCCTCGTACGAGATCCCCAACATGAGGCTGAAGCCTACGGGGCCAGCGGAAGGATTTGCCCATGAAGGTTCATCACCTCAACTGCGCCACGTTCCGGCCTCCCCTGGTCGCGGGCGGGCTCGTGGCCCACTGCCTGCTGATCGAGACCGACCAGGGGCTGGTCCTCGTCGACACCGGCTTCGGCACCAACGAGGTGACCAACCCGAAGGCGACGATCGACCCCCTGAGCCGCAAGCTGCTCAACCCCGCGCTCGACATCACCGAGACGGCGATCAGCCACGTCGAGAAGCGCGGCTACACGGCCGACGACGTGCGGCACATCCTGCTCACCCACCTCGACCTCGACCACGCGGGCGGGCTGCGCGACTTCCCCAAGGCCACCGTGCACGTGCTGGACACCGAACTGGAAGCCGCGACCAACGCCCGCGGCACCAAGGAGCGGGCGCGGTACCCGAAGGCGCAGAGGGACGGCGTCAAGTTCGAGACGCACAAGGCCGAGGGCGAGGACTGGTTCGGGTTCCAGGCCGTCAAGAACATCGCCGGCCTGCCGGAAGAGGTGCTGATGGTGCCGTTGATCGGCCACACCCGCGGCCACACGGGCGTCGCGGTGAAGTCGGACGACGGCTGGCTGCTGCACGCCGGCGACGCGTACTTCTACCGCGGCGAGGTCGAGACGCCGCCCAGCAACATCTTCGCGCTCAAGCTCACCGCCAGGCAGACCGAGACGATCCGCGAGCAGCGTCTGTCCAATGTGGAACGCCTGAGGGAGCTCAAGGCGAGCGGCGAGGCCGAGGTGTTCTGCGCCCACGACCCGGTCGAGCTGGCACGGCTGGCGTGACGTTCATCCAGCGCATCCGTCTCGACCAGGTGCACGACACGCACCGCTACCCGTTCACGCTCCCGGTCGTCCAGCACCTGATCAGACAACCGCTGGAGCTCACTGCGCCCATCACGTTCCTGACGGGCGACAACGGCGCGGGCAAGTCCACGCTGGTCGAGGCGATCGCGGTGGCGGCGGGGTTCAACGCCGAGGGCGGCACCCAGTCGTTCCGGTTCGCGACCAAGGCGACGGAGTCGTCACTCGGCGACTACCTGATCCTCAGCTGGGGCACGAGAAAACCCAGGACCGGGTTCTTCCTGCGCGCCGAGTCGTTCTACAACGTCGCCACCGAGATCGACCGGATCGGCCAGGGGATCCACGCGTCGTACGGCGGAAAGTCGTTGCACGAGCGGTCGCACGGCGAGAGCTTCATCGACCTGATGAACCACAGGTTCGGCAGCAGGGGCCTCTACATCCTCGACGAACCAGAGGCCGCCCTCTCGGTCAAAGGCTGTCTGACGGTCCTGAGGCGCATGCACGAACTCGTAGAAGAAGGTTCGCAGTTCATCATCGCCACGCACTCGCCGATCCTGCTCGCGGCACCGAACGCCACGATCCTCGAGATCACCGACACGATCGACGAAGTCTCCTACGACACAGCGGAACCGGTCCGGCTCACCCGCAACTTCCTGGGCGAACCGGACCGGTTCCTGAAGCACCTGCTCGACTGAACTACTTCGTGAGGTTCTCCGGGTGGATCTCCACCTTGCCGTGCAGCACGCGGTTGATGCCCCAGAGCACCAGACCGGCGAGCAGCAGCCAGCCCGCGATCTTGTAGTCGTCGATCGGACGCCCGGACGTCCACGGGATCGCGAGGTACGCGCACGTGATCGCGCCGAGCACGGGTGCCCACGTCGGCGCCCGGAAGTGCTTGTGCTCGGACGGCTCCCTGCGCAGCACGAGGCACGCGACGTTGACGATGGTGAAGACGATCAGCAGCAGCAACGACGTCGTGCCACCGAGCTTGCCGATGTCGGCGGTGGACACCAGGATCACCGCGACGCCGGTCGTGAAGACGATCGAGATCCACGGCGTGCGGCGGAACGGGTGCACTGCACCGAAGAACTTCGGGATGATCTTCTCGTTCGCCATGCCGTACAACAACCGCGACGCCATCAGCATGTTGATCAGGGCCGAGTTGATGACGGCCAGCAGGCCGATCAACGCGAAGATCCACAGCGGGAAGCCGGGCGCGCCGACGGTGACGACCTTCAGCAACGCGCTGCTGCCGGCCTTCGCGAGTTCGTCGGACGGGATCAACAGCGACGACGTGATCGCGACGAGCACGTAGATCAGGGCGGCGATGCCCATGCCCCACAGCATCGCGCGGGGGAAGATCTTGACCGGGTTGCGGCACTCCTCGGCCATGTTCACCGAGTCCTCGAAGCCGACCATCGCGAAGAACGCGAGTGCCGTGGCCGAGGTGACGGCGAGCATCACGTTGCTGCCGGACGGGACGTTGATCTCGGTGAGCCTGCCGGGCTCGCCGTCGCCGTTGATGACCGCCCACGCGCCGATCAGGATGATGATCACCAGGCCGGACAGCTCGATGCAGGTCAGCACCACGTTGGCCTTGACCGACTCGGACACGCCGCGGAAGTTGATGACCGCCAGGGCGGCGATGAAGACGATCGCGATGCCGGTGATCGCCAGCGACTCCGGGCTGAGCGCGACGTCGAAGAACTCCACCAGCAGCTGCCGCAGGTACGTGCGGCCGAAGGCGAGCGCGGCCGACGAGGCCGACGTGATGCCGGAGCACATGACCGCGAACGCGACCATGAACGTCAGGAAGTGGATCTTGAACGCTCTGTTCGTGTACAGCGCGGCGCCGGCGGCCTTGGGGAATTTGCCGACGAGCTCCAGATAGCTGAACGCGGTCAGGAACGCCACCACGAACGCGAGCAGGAAGGGCAGCCAGAGCGCGCCGCCGATCTTGCCTGCCACGTTGCCGGTGAGCGCGTAGATGCCGGTACCGAGGATGTCGCCGACGACGAAGAACAGCAGCAGCTTCGGGCCGATTGCCCGATGTAGCTCTGGTTGCTCCGTTTGTGGAGTCGCTTCAGCCATGCCCGAAGATTCTGCCCGTTTCGCCTGGCCACCAGCACGAACGGACGCCTACCTCACCCATTTGATGTAACAATTGCCCGATGAGACTCGCGGCGACCGCGATCATCGCCGCCGTGGCGCTGACCGCCTGCTCCTCCTCCGAACCCGCGAGCGACGACCAGTCCCAGCACCGCGACGTGAAGAGCCTCGTGGCCGCGGTGACCAAGACCGTCGGCGAGAAGGGTTCCTACCGCTTCTCCGTCACGCCACCGCCCACCGGTGGCGGCGTGCGGGCACCGTCGAACGGCGGCGTGCGGCTGGGCGGCGAGGTCCCGAGCATGGACGCGACCACCACGCGTCCCGTGCAGACCGGCGGCGAGGCGGTCGAGCTCCGGCTGGTCTCGACCACGAAGGACGCCGCGTTCGTGAAGCTGCCCGCCACCGTTTTCGGCCTGCCCGCCGACAAGCCGTGGGTGAAGCTGGATCGCAAGGCCGACGACGACTTCACCACGACGCTGCTCGGCTTCCACGACGTCGTCTACCAGCAGGCGGTCTTCACGACGTACCACCTGCCGGTGATGCAGGCCGGTGGTGATCTCAGGCTGACCGCGCAGGTCGGCGGCAACACCCGGTACTCGATCGCCGTCGACTACCAGAAGGCGTACGACAACCTCACCGACGAGGGTCTCAAAGCCGAGGTCAAGCTGGCGCTGGACCAAAAGGTCCCCGGTTCGACCGGCGAGATCGAGCTGGACGGCAACGGCCTGCCGATTCGCATCACCTTCTACACCGAGTTCCAGGGCGCGCAGATCGTCGACGAGGCCCGCTTCTCGGACTGGGGCTCCGATGTGAAGATCACCGAGCCGAACCCGGCCGAGATCAGCTCGCGGAGCTGAAGCGGTAGCGCCAGATCGCCGGCAGCAACGCCACCATCACAACGGACGCCACGACGACCAGCAGGCCACCGACCGACACCGCCGCGGCCGTGCCGAACGCCGCGCCACCCGTGCCGTGCAGCAGGTCCGCGATGCGCGGCCCGCCTGCCACGACGACGATGAAGACGCCCTGCATTCGCCCGCGCATCTCGTCCGTCGCGGCCGACTGCAGGATCGCGCCGCGGAACGCCATCGACACCATGTCCGCCGCGCCCGCGAGCGCCAGGAAGGCCGCCGCGACCCACAGCGAACTGGCGAGGCCGAATCCCATGATCGCGAGGCCCCAGCCCACGACGGCCAGCGTCAGCGCGACGCCGTGCCTGCTGACGTTGGAGATCCAGCCGGACGTGAGACCGCAGATCACCGCGCCCACCGGGATCGCCGCGAACAGCACGCCCAGCGCGAACCCACCGCCGGGCGGGTCGCCGAACGTGTGCTGGGCCATCTCCGGGAACAGTGCCCGGGGCATGCCGAACACCATCGCGATGATGTCCAGCACCATGCTCGCCATCAGCACCTTCTGCGCCCAGAGGTACGTGAAGCCGGCCAGCACGTCCCGCAGGCCGGCGCGCCGCACGACCCCGTCCAACGGTGGCATCGCGGGCAGCTTCCACACCGCGTAGACCGTGACGACGAGCGCGATGGCGTCCACCAGGTACAACGTCGAGAGCCCGACGATCGGCATGAACGCGCCCGCGAGCAACGGCCCGAGCACCGCGCCGAACTGCATGACCGTCGAGCCGAGCGCACCGGCGGAAGGCAACAGCTCCGCCGGCACGAGCCTGGCGATGGAAGCCTGCCGCGCCGGAGCGTTGGCCGCGAAGAAGACCTGCTGCAGACCCAGCAAGGCGATCACGAGCCACACCGAGCCGACGTTCATAGCCGCCTGTGCCCACAGCAGCACCGACGAGACCGCGATGCCGGTGTTGGTGGCGAGCAGCAGCTTGCGGCGGTCGACCGTGTCCGCGATTGCGCCGCCCCACAACCCGAACACGAGCAGGGGCACGAGCGCGACACCGGCGGCGATGCCGACCCACGCGGACGAGCCGGTGAGGTCGTAGACCTGCTTGGGCACGGCAACGGCGGTGAGCTGGGAGCCCACCGCCGTCACGATCGTGGAGAGCCACAGCCGGCGATACGCGACGATCTTCAACGGTCGCGTGTCGATCACGAACGTAGAGCGCGCGCTTCTCCCCACAGTGGCCACTTGGTTAGCCTATGACAACTAACGAGCCCTTCACGTGAAGGTGTCACCAACACCACTCGTCAAAGGCGGACGGGGTACACCGGCTCCGGCACCTTCGGGCTGATCCGGCCCTCGACGAAGATCCCGTGCCAGATCATGAAGCAGAGCACGCTCCACAGCTGCCGGCTGCGGTCGAACTGCTCGGACTTGTGCTCGGCGAGCAGGTCCATGACCGCGTTCTTGTCGAGCAGGTGCCCGGTCTGCGAGTCGTTGATGATCCCGCGCGCCCAGTCGTACATCTCGGCGCGCAGCCAGTGCCGGATCGGCACCGGGAAGCCCAGCTTGGGCCGGTTGAGCACGTGCGCCGGAATGATCTTCGCCAACGCCTTGCGCAGCGCGTACTTGGTCGTGCCCTCGGTGAGCTTCTGGTCGAGCGGCACCTCGGCCGCGACCCGGAACACCTCGGGATCCAGGAACGGCACGCGCAGCTCGATGGAGTTCGCCATCGTCACCTTGTCGGCCTTGACGAGGATGTCGCCGCGCAACCACGTGAATAGGTCGATGTGCTGCATCCGCGCGACCGGGTCCCAAGCCTCGGACTCGCGGTACCAGGGCGCCGTGACGTCCTGGAAGCCGATGCCCTCGACATAACCGGGGAACACAGCACGCACCTGCGCGTCACTGAAGTTGCGCGCGTTGCCGTAGTACCGCTCTTCAAGCTTGAGCGCACCCCGCCGAAGCAGGTCCTTGCCCCGCACACCCTCCGGAATGGACTTCGACACCGCACCCATCAGCTTGCGCACGCCGCCCGGCACCTTCTCGAAGGGCGACAACGACAGCGGCTCGTGGTAGATCACGTACCCGCCGAACAGCTCGTCCGCACCCTCACCGGACAACACGGCCTTGACGTACTTACGCGCTTCCTTCGCGATGAAGTACAACGGCACCAACGCCGGGTCCGCCACCGGGTCGTCGAGATACCAGATGATGAGCGGAAGCTCTTCCATCATCTCTTCCGCCGACACGGTCCTCACGACGTGCCGCACCCCGATGGCCGCCGCAGTCTCCGCGGCAACGTCCACCTCCGAGTACCCCTGGCGATCAAAACCGCTGGTGAACGCGATGAGGTTCGGGTTGTGCTGCTTGGCCAGCGTAGCCGTGGCCGTGGAGTCGATACCGCCGGACAGAAACGCACCGACCGTGACGTCCGGGTCGGAAATCATGTGCTTGGCCACCGAGTCACGCATCACGTCGGCAATGCGCTCGTACAGCGCCTCAGCCTCATGCGCCCCGTTCACGGGCCGAGGCGAGAACACGGGCTTGAAGTACCGGTTGAACAGCACCTGCCCACCCGGCGACACCTTGAACGACGTCCCGGACTCGACCCGCCGGACCGCCTTGTGCAGCGACTCGGGCTCAGGCACGTACTGAAGCACCAGGTAGTGCTGCAACGCCGTCTGATCCAGCTCCTGGCTGATCCCGAGGACCCCGGTGAGCTGCAACAAACTCTTCTTCTCGGACGAGAACCCAACCCCACCGGGCCCAGCGGCCCAGTACAACGGCTTGATCCCGAACGGATCCCGAGCACCGAAGACGACCCGCTCCTGGGCGTCCCAGATCATGAACGCGAACATGCCGCGCAACATCTTGACCCAGTCGGCACCGAGGTAGTGGTACCCGGCGACGATGGCCTCACCGTCACCGTTCGTCTTGAAGCTCGCGCCGAACTTCCGCATGAGCTCCGCCCGGAGCTCCTTGTAGTTGTAGATCTCGCCGTTGAAGTTCAGCGTGTACCGGGTCGGGTTCTCCGGCGGCCCCCACACCAGCGGCTGGTGCGAGTGCTCCAGGTCGATGAAACTGAGCCGGTTGAACCCGTAAACGACCTCGGCATCAGCCCAGGTGTCCTGCTCGTCAGGCCCGCGGTGCCGCTGGCAGCGCAGTGCTGCGGCCACAGAGGCGCGCGCGGAGACCGCGGTGGCTTCAGTGGAACAGATGAGTCCGAGCACTCCGCACACGTGAAATCGCACCTCGTAGTTCGCTGTTGCTGAAATCCCAGTATGCCGAAGCGAACTTCGGACATTCCCGCCACCCGAAGGACGCCTGAGTCACCGGTCAGGTTCAGCGCGAAGCCGAAGGCGAGCCGCCCTAGCCACAGCGATGCCGCAGGAGAGCCGTCCTTCCATACGGGCCGGGCGGTGGGGTCCCACCGCCAACGCAACTCTCCAAGCAACCGGCGGCCGCCCAACGCAACGCAGGCGTGCCATCTACCCGCTCACGGCGCGGGCCCCCTGATCAGATTGCCGAGGGTCTGGGGGCAGAGCCCCCAGGGGAAGCACGCAACGCAAGGTCGCCGCCCGCAAGGCGACCACCCACAACAGCCGCGACAGCAAAAGGGGCGCCTCCCGCCCACAGGAGACACCCCATCCGCAAAAGCCCTAAGCCAACCTACGGAGCAACCCGCTCCAACGACCACCCGTCCCGACCATCCCGGAACCGAAGCCGATCATGCATCCGATCCCGCCGCCCCTGCCAGAACTCGACCTCCTCAGGCCGAATCCGCCACCCACCCCAATGCGGCGGCACAGGAATCTTCTCGGTGTCAGCGAACTGCCGCTCGATCTTGTGCAGAGCGGACTCCAAAGTAGACCGCCCCCCGACAACCCGGGACTGAGGCGAAGCCCAGGCCCCGATCTGCGACCCACGAGGCCGGGAGTTCCAGTACTCGGCGGTCTCCACCGGCCCGACCTTCTCCACAACCCCACGTACGTGAGCCTGCCGCTGCATCGCGAACCACGGGAACGTGGCGGACGCGTACCGCGTGGCCATCAGATCGTGAGACTTGTTCGACGTGTAGTTGGTGAAGAACACCAACCCACGGGCATCCAAGCCCTTCGCCAGCACGGTCCGCGACGACGGACGGCCCTTGACGTCGGTGGTCGCGAGCACCATCGCGTTCGGCTCCGGGAGCCCGGCGTTGGTCGCTTCGTCGAGCCACAGCTGGAGCTGTTCGTGCCAGGTGGCGGCAAGCTCCGACTCGCTGAGCGAGCCCTGCTCGTAGGACACGCGCATCGCCGGTAGTGCGATGTTCGTGGTCTCCGTCATCGGCGAACCTCCAAGCGGCGGCAGAACTCGTGGTCCCTGGACCCGCGACCATACGGAAACAGGCCCGATCACGGAACCGCCTGCGCGGTGATGACCACCACCTGAACGGTGACTGTCCGTACAAAGAACAGTTCTGGATCGAGACCGTGATCGAGTCAGATGGCATCGAGCACACGTGTGACGGTGACCACGTCCTCACCCAGTGCGGTGGCAAGGGTTCCGCCTGCTGCCAACGGAACGACGCTCCACCACTCGCCGCCGTCGGAAGCGCGCGTCACCGAGTCGAGCACCACCTCGGTGCCGACGACCCTCCTGCCCGCCAGGCCGGCGGACGACGAGTCGACCGCCTCGTCGCCGACCACCAGCTGCTGGTGCAACAACGGCTTGCCGCAACGGGTTGCGCGCATCAACGAGGACAACGTGCCCGGCTTCTCCCCGGCGCGACCCAGCACGAGAACCTCACGAGTTCGCAACTGAGCGTGACCGTCCAATTCGGCCTCCACCACGGAAGTGTGGTGCGCACGGCTCGTCACGACGGTCGGCTCTGGCAGGTAGCGAACAGTCCCCTCGACCAAGAACCGGACCGAGGACGAAGACTCCTCACCGGACGCGCCGGGCAACAACAGTGTCGCCGCAACACCTCGAAGCTCAAGTGAGGCTCCAGGACCGACTTCGACGGTCAAGGACAACGAATCGCCGCCCAGGGGTGCCGTCACCGAGGAAACCAGGTGCACCAACGCAACCGGGCCCACGCGCCGATGCGGCACCAATGTCAACGGTGTCATCGACCGCAGGACTCGCACGACGCTGTTGCCGTGCGAGTCCAACGCCACGACCAGCCGGGCGGACGCTTTCACCGGAGGGCCTTCACAGCTGGGCCAGCACCCACTTCGCCACCTCGGGCGCGTCGGGCGTCTCGACCAGCGACTGGGCGATGACGGGCAGCTCACCGCGCATCCGGTGGGCGTCGGAGATCATCACGTCCATGTCCGCGCCGACGAACGGCGCCAGGTCGGTCTTGTTGATGACGAGCAGGTCCGCGGTCGTGACGCCGGGGCCGCCCTTGCGCGGCACCTTGTCCCCGCCGGCCACGTCCACGACGAAGATCTGCCGGTCGACGAGCCCGCGGGAGAACACCGCCGTCAGGTTGTCCCCGCCGCTCTCGATGATCACCAGGTCCAGCCCGGTGAACCGGTGTTCGAGCCGCTCGACCGCGTCCAGGTTGGCCGTGATGTCGTCGCGGATGGCCGTGTGCGGGCAGCATCCCGTCTGGACCGCCTCGATCCGCGCCGGGTCGAGCACCCCGGCCCGGCGCAGGAAGTCGGCGTCCTCGGTCGTGTAGATGTCGTTGGTGACGACCGCGAGCTCCAGCTGCGAGCCCAGCGCACGGCACAACGCCGCGGTCAGCGCGGTCTTGCCGCTGCCGACCGGGCCGCCGATGCCGATGCGCGGCGCGACTCCGTGGTGGTGATCATGCGGGTCGGGCCCGTGGTTAGCTCCCAAAGAGACGCACCCCTTCACGTCGGACATGTGCCTCGGCCAGCAGGTCCAAGGCAGGTGAACCCAGAGCGGGCAGTTCCTTGCACGCCCGCACGGCGACTTCCTCGACGGCGAGTGCGGCCACGATCGCGTTGACCCCGAACGGGTCCAGCCCCAGCAGCCGCACAGCGGCGGACGCCGGCCCGCTCACGGCGAGATAAGCGCAGGTCAGTGCAGCCTCGAAGGGCTCGTCGACCAGCACGCCGATCACCAACGGCTGGTGCGGGTCGCGCGGCAACGCCTCCAGCCGCGCCGAAGGCCAGGCACGCCGAGCCGCACGCAGCATCCCTCGTCCCTGCGCCCGCGAAGCCGAGCGCTGAGCGGGAGAAGGCGTGCGGGCGTCCAGTTCCGCGTCCAGCACGTCCAGGTCCTCACCACGAGCCGCCGCGGCCGCGAACCCGGCCGCCAGCAACCCGGCTCCCAGCAACCGGCCGTGCAGGAAGGCCCGCAACGACGGCTCGTCGTGCACGAGTCCGCGCGCGGCAGCCTCCTCCAGCCCACCGGAGTGCACGTGGCCGCCGCCGGGGAAGCGGGAGTCGGCGAGGATCAGCGCGGTCAGCATCAGAACAGAAAATACCGTTGGGCCATCGGCAGTTCCGCGACCGGCGAGGGCACGACCAGGTCCCCGTCGACGTGCACGGCGAAGCTGTCCGGATCGACCCGGACGTCCGGCATCGCGTCGTTGTGGACCATGTCCGCCTTGGTCACCGCACGCGTCGAGGCCACCGGCAGCACCCGCCGCGCGTACCGGTCGCCGACACCGGCCTCGATCGCCGACGGCGCGACGAAGAACACCGACGAGGCCGCACCGGCCGTCGCACCGAACATCGGCCGCGCCCACACCGGCTGCGGCGTCGGGATCGAGGCGTTCGCGTCGCCCATCGCACCCCACGCGATGAACCCGCCCTTCAGCACGACCGAAGGCCGCACGCCGAAGAACTTGGGCTCCCACAGCACCAGGTCGGCCAGCTTGCCGACCTCGACCGACCCGACCTCGTCGGCGATCCCGTGCGCGAGAGCGGGGTTGATCGTGTACTTGGCGACGTACCGCTGCGCCCGCAGGTTCGAGTCCATGGAACGACGCGACGACATCACGTGCGCGGTCTGCCAGGTCCGGATGATCACCTCGCCGACGCGGCCCATCGCCTGCGAGTCGGACGAGATCATCGAGATCGCACCCAGGTCGTGCAGCAGGTCCTCGGCCGCGATCGTGGTCGGCCTGATCCTCGACTCGGCGAACGCCAGGTCCTCCGGCACGGACGGGTTGAGGTGGTGGCACACCATCAGCATGTCGAGGTGTTCTTCGAGCGTGTTGACGGTGTGCGGGCGCGTCGGGTTGGTCGACGACGGCAGCACGTTCGGCAGCGAGACCACGCGGATGATGTCCGGCGCATGCCCGCCACCGGCTCCCTCCGAGTGGTAGGCGTTGATCGACCGGCCGGCGATGGCGTCCACAGTGGACTCCAGGAAGCCGGCCTCGTTCAACGTGTCCGTGTGGATCGCGACCTGGACACCGGACTCGTCCGCGATGCGCAGGCAGGCGTCGATCGCCGCGGGCGTGGTGCCCCAGTCCTCGTGCAGCTTGAACCCGCCCGCGCCACCGGCGAGCTGCTCGCGCAGACCCTCCTCGGAGACCGTGTTCCCCTTGCCCAGCAACAGGACGTTGATCGGCATGTGGTCCATCGACGTGAGCATGCGGTCGAGGTACCAGGCTCCGGGCGTGACGGTCGTGGCCTTCGTGCCCTCCGCCGGGCCGGTGCCGCCGCCGATCAGCGTCGTCAGCCCGGACGCCAGCGCCTCGTCGACGATCTGCGGGCAGATGAAGTGCACGTGGCAGTCGATGCCGCCCGCTGTGAGGATCTTCCCGTTGCCGGACAGGATCTCCGTGGACGGACCGATCACCAGCGACGGGTGCACGCCGTCCATCGTGTCCGGGTTGCCCGCCTTGCCGATCGCGACGATCCGCCCGTCCCGCACGCCGACGTCCGCCTTGACGACGCCCCAGTGATCGAGGACCACCGCACCGGTGATGACCAGGTCGGGAGCACCCTCGGCGCGGGTCGCGACGCCCTGCCCCATCGACTCGCGGATCACCTTGCCGCCGCCGAAGATCACCTCGTCACCGGATGCCGCGCCGCGTGAGCGGTCCTCGGTGACCTCGATGAACAGGTCCGTGTCGGCGAGCCGGATCCGGTCACCGGCCGTCGGCCCGAGCAGTTCGGCATAACGCTCGCGGTCGATCATCGCTGCAACCCCCGGACGATCCTCAAGCCTGCCAGCGGAACCAGCGTGACCTCGCGCTCGACACCGGGCTCGAACCGCACGGCCGTCCCCGCCGGGATGTCGAGCCGGTAGCCGAACGCGGCCTCCCGGTCGAAGGACAGCCCCGTGTTGACCGAGGCGAAGTGGAAGTGCGACCCGACCTGGACGGGCCGGTCGGCGACGTTCACGACGACCATCGTCACGCGCGGGCGGCCGGGGTTGAGCTCGACGGGCTCGGAGCCGACGACCACCTCACCCGGCGCCGGACCGGCCGAGGGCGCGATCGGGTGGTGCACGGTGACGAGCTTCGTGCCGTCCGGGAACGTGGCCTCCGCCTGCACCGAGTCGATCATCTCCGGCACGCCGCGCATGACCTGTTCCGGCGCGAGCACGGTCCGCCCGCTCTCCATGAGCTCGCTGACCGTGCGGCCGTCCCGCGCACCCTCCAGCACGTGGTCGGTGATCAACGCGACCGCCTCGGGGTAGTTGAGCAGCACTCCGCGTTCGAGCCTCCGCCGCGCCACGTCGGCAGCGACGTGCACGAGGAGCTTGTCCCGTTCATGCGGCGTCAGATGCACCCCGCCGTTCTAACACGCGAAAGCGCGCTATCGCGGAGTGGAAACACGGCCGAAACACGACCGCGTGTCCACCGACCGGTTGACAGCCGGAGTCAGCGGTGCGGTCGTCCCTGGCAGGCCCCTCGAAAACGCAGGATTTGTCCCATGAACGCGATCCGAGTGCGGGGCCTGAAGAAGGCCTACAAGGGCCACCAGGCGGTGGCGGGGGTGGACCTCGACGTCGCCCGCGGCGAGGTGTTCGCCGTCCTCGGCCCGAACGGTGCGGGCAAGACCACGAGCGTCGAGATCCTGGAGGGGCACCGCGACCGGGACGGTGGCGAGGTCAGCGTGCTGGGCACCGACCCGGCCAAGGGCGGGCGGGAGTGGCGCGCGAAGCTCGGCATCGTCCTGCAGAGCGCGACCGACGCCGCGAACCTCACGGTCCGCGAGGCCGTGCACCACTACGCCGGGTACTACGCGAACCCGCGAGACCCGGAAGAGGTCATCGACCTCGTCGGCCTCACCGAGAAGGCCAAGGCCCGCGGCGGCACGCTCTCCGGTGGTCAGCGGCGCCGCCTGGACGTGGCGCTCGGCATCATCGGCCGCCCGGAGCTGATGTTCCTGGACGAGCCGACCACCGGCTTCGACCCCGAGGCGCGCCGCCAGTTCTGGAGCCTGATCAAGCGGCTGGCCGCCGAGGGCACCACGATCCTGCTGACCACGCACTACCTGGACGAGGCGGAGGCGCTCGCGGACCGCGTCGCGGTGCTCGCGGGCGGCAGGATCGTCGCCGAGGGCACGCCGCAGACGCTCGGCGGCCGGGCGCACGCCGACGCGACCGTGCGCTGGCTGTCCGACCGGGGCCACCAGGAGATCCGCACCTCCGAGCCCACCAAGACGATCGCCGAGCTGTCGAGGCACGGCGAGCTCGCCGAACTCACCGTCACCCGCCCGTCGCTGGAAGACGTCTACCTGGAGCTGATCGCGTGACCACCGCAACGTTGCCCGGAACCCTGTCGCTCGGTCTCTCGAGGGGTGCGACCGAGCTGCGGGAGTTCTTCCGGCAGAAGGAGAACCTGATCTTCACGATCTCCTTGCCCGCGCTGCTGATGCTGTTGCTGGGCACCGTGTACGTGAAGGAACCCGCCGCCGCGCAGATGTTCGCGGCGAGCATGATCGGCGCCGGCATCATCTCGACGTCGTTCGTCGGGCTCGGCATGAGCGTCGTGGCCGACCGCGAGGACGGCACCCTCAAGCGCCTGCGCGGCACGCCGATGCCGTTCACGTCCTACTTCCTCGGCAAGATCATCCTGGTCTTCGTGTCGAGCCTCTTCGAGGCCGTGCTGCTGGTGACCGTGGGCGTCCTGCGGTTCGACGTCGAACTGCCGTCGAGCGCGGAGAAGTGGTTCACGTTCGCCTGGGTCTTCGTCCTCGGCGTCGTCGCCTGCTCGCTGATCGGGGTCGCGCTGAGCTCGATCGCGAAGTCCACCCGCAGCGCCGCGGGCGTGCTGAACCTGCCGTACATCGTGCTGCAGTTCCTCAGCGGCGTGTTCATCATGCAGGCGGCGCTGCCCGAGTCGCTGCGCACGGTGGGATCGCTCTTCCCGCTGAAGTGGGTGTGCCAGGGTTTCCGCTCGGTGTTCGCACTGAACGACGACTACGCGGTCATGGAGGCGGCGGGATCATGGGAGCTCGGCAAGATCGCGCTGGTGCTCGGGGCGTGGACGATCGTGGGCCTGGTTCTCGTCAGCAGGACTTTCAGGTGGAGCAACACCAGTCGCTGATCACCTGGTACGTGCTCTTCGCGATCACCCAGGCCACCTCGCTCGTCCTCATCCTGATCGACGACAACACCCTCGCCGACCGGCTGTCGGCGGCGGGGTTGTTGTGCCTGAACGGCGTGTGGTTCCTGCTCTACGGCAGGAAGCTGGTCAAGCGCGGCGTCGACGACTGGCGCGGACTCGTCTACGCGGCCGGCTCGCTCGCCACCTTCGCCCCGGCGGTGTGGTTCAGCGGCAACGCGACCTTCGCCCTGTTCGGCCTGGTCCCGCAGGTCTACATGGTGCTGTCCGTCGCGAGGGCGTTCGTCCCGATGGTGTTGTTCGTGTTCACGCCGCAGATCCTGACCTGGCTCGCGGGCACCGTCCCGGCACTGCCGTGGCCGGCCGCACTGCTGATCATCGGCTTCTCCCAGGCGTTCGGCTGGGCCATCGGCAGGATGTCCGACCAGAGCAGGCAACGCGCCGAACTGCTCGACCAGATCGAGGCGCTCACCATCGAGGCCGAACGGGCCCGCTGGGCCGGCGAGATCCACGACACGCTCGCGCAGGGCTTCACGTCGATCATCACGCTGCTGCAGGGCGCGCAGCCCGACGTCGAACTGGCGTTGCGGACAGCGCGGGAGAACCTCCGCGAGGCACGGGCGCTGGTGGCGTCCAACGCACCGTCGCCTTTGGACGGCTCCTCGCTGGAGGACGCGTTGCGGCGGCTGGTGTCCGGGGTGTCGCTGCCGTCGACGTTCCGGGTGATCGGGGACCCGGTGCCGCTCGCCACCTCGGTCGAGGTGGTGCTGCTGCGGACCGCGCAGGAGGCGCTGGCCAACGTGGCACGGCACTCGGACGCGTCCCGCGTCGACGTGGTGATGAGGTTCGACGAGGACGGCACCTCGCTGGAGGTGCGCGACGACGGCCGCGGGTTCGGCGAAGCACCGGAGGGCTTCGGCCTGCGGGGCATGCGCGCACGGCTCGAGCAGGTGGGTGGGACGCTCTCGCTGTCCTCGGACGAGGGAGCGTCAGTGCTGGTGGAGGTGCCGCTGTGATCAGGATTCTGCTGGTGGACGACCATCCCGTGGTGCGTCAGGGCCTGAAGGGGATGCTCGTCGCGGACGACCTGGAGGTCGTCGGCGACGCCGGGTCCGGGCAGGAGGCGATCACCCAGGCCGCGGTGCTGAAGCCCGACGTCGTGCTGATGGACCTGCGGATGCCCGAAATGGACGGTGTGGCCGCGACCGCGAAGATCGCCGGGACCGGGCCGCGCGTCCTGGTGCTCACCACGTACGAAACGGATTCGGACATTCTTCGCGCGGTTGAGGCCGGTGCGTCGGGGTACCTGCTCAAGGACTCGACGACTGAAGACCTCATCGCGGCCATCCGGGCGGCGGCGCGGGGTGAGACCGTGCTGGCGCCGTCGATGGTCGCGAAGGTCGTCGGACAGGTCCGCACCCCGCCTCTGTCGGCGCGCGAGGCCGAGGTGCTGAAGTGGGTCGCCAAGGGGATGTCCAACGTCGAGATCGGCCGGACGCTGTTCATCTCGGAGGCGACCGTGAAGACGCATCTGCTGCGGGTGTTCAACAAGCTGGGCGTCTCGGACCGCACGGCCGCGGTCACCACAGCCCTGGATCGAGGCATGTTGCAGTGACGCAGGACACCCGGTTGACACCTCCCGGCTACCGTCCTGCAACACTAGTGCTGTGACCACTGGTCTTGGCCTCGTATTTCGACGGTCAGACGGGTGCATCGCGGCGTCGGCCCCGCGTCCTCATATCGGGGC